>RFMT01000071.1 GCA_009927565.1 Acidimicrobiia bacterium | reverse complement strand
TTCAGTTGCGATCATCCAATCTGGGCGCGAAGTGCCACGCGGGGTTATTTTCTGGGCAACATTGCTAATTCGGCCCTCAAGATTCGTCGTTGTGCCATTTTTTTCGCCATACGCCGCAGCGGGCAGAACTAAATCGGCATTGCGATTCGAAGTATTGATCATCGTGTCGATACTGATTACGTTTTTGACTTGAGCAAGTGCTCGCTGCACCAACCCTGAATCCGCGACATCGGCCATCGGATCAACACCCAACAAGATGAGGCATTCGATTTTGCCCGCAGCCGCAGAATTCAAAATATCGATCGCATCACCCGAGTTGTTTTTTGGTGTCAAACCCGCAGTTACAGCACCACGCACATTTCCGCGGCGTAAAACCGGCAGAACTTTCGCTGTCGGCACTGCCGAAAGAACTTCGCCCAGTGCTTGCAAAGTAAACACTTCGCTCTCGGCCAAGTTTGCCCGTCCGACCACAACTACAACTTGTCCGCGCGCAATTTGTGCTTTCATCTCTGGCGTTGCAAGAGCTTCACGCACGATCTGGGCTTGACTACCGGGTTCAAACCCAATTGTCTGCCAGGCATACGGGGTTAAACCCGAATTGCGCGAGGAAAACTCGACTATTCGCGACTTTCGCTTTTGAGCAGAGTCGCGCACGCGCAAGTAAAGCACCGGTAATTCTTCTTTTAGATCGGGTGCAAGCAAGATGATCGTGCTTGCTGAGCAAGTTTCGTCAATCGTCGCTTGGGCGAGATTGAAAACTTCGGGGCTCAACCCATCACCGAGTTGAGCATCACGCTGGTTGATACCAAGTTTGTCAGCCAGCATCGCCCATGCAAACGCATCTTCATTTGTGCCCCGTGCTCCACCCAAAATCGCCACGCTGTTTGTGCTCTGCGCGAGCGCAAGACGAATCATGCGTGCGGCACTTTCAAGGGCAACCGACCAAGAAGTAGCAACCAAATCTGAACCGTTTTTCATCAACGGTGAAGTCAGTCGATTTGGTGAATTTACCGATTCGAAGTTGTAGCGACCTCGATCACACAACCATCCCCAGTTCACTGGGTCAATGTCGACACCTTGATAACGAACGAGTTCGTCGCGGCTACTTTGAACAACAGTTCGACAACCGACCGAGCACGAAGTGCAAGTGCTCTCAGTCTGTTCTAGGTCCCATGGGCGTGCTTTGAATCGATAAGGTTTGGCGGTCAACGCACCCACCGGGCAAATCTGTACCGTGTTGCCAGAAAAGTAAGAACTAAAAGGTTCATCAGGGAAGGTAAGTACCTGCGTGTCATTGCCACGGCTCGTAAATGTGATTAACGCATCGCCTGCGACTTCGTCAGCGAATCGTGTGCAACGATCGCACAAAATACAACGCTCGCGGTCTAAATAGACAATGTCGCTGATCGCGATGGGTTTTTCGTAGTGTCGCTTCTCTTCGACAAAACGACTCTCACCTGGACCGTGGCTAAACGCCTGGTCTTGCAACGGGCACTCGCCACCTTTATCGCAAACCGGACAGTCGAGTGGATGGTTCGCCAGCAATAATTCGAGCACACCCTCTTGGGCTTTTTTCACGCCTTGAGTTGCCGTGCGCACAACCTGACCTTCGGCCACCGGTGTCATACACGACACGACCATCATTGGTCCGCGAGGTGTCTCAACTTCAACTAGACATTGTCGACACATGCCGACCGGAGACATTCTCGGGTGATAACAAAATCTCGGAATGAAATCTTCGGTGCGGTCAGCCGCCGCAATAATCAATTCGCCTTTTCGCGCAACTACCGGCTTGTCGTTGATCGTGATGTTGACAACATTCGGGTCGACTGGTGCAGTCTCTTTGATCGGATCAACAATTGTCATGCCGACGCGCCAACATCTGCAGGTTCATCAGCAACTACCGTCACCGGTATCGTCACTCGCTTTTTCACTCGAGCTTCAAACTCGCTTCTGAAAAGGGTTAAAGCCGAATGCACCGGCGCATATGCCGACGGCCCGACGAAACAAATCGTTGTCATCTTGTATGGAAACGGCACGGCAGACAAACCTAGTTTTTCGTTTGCCGCATGAGGAAACGCCCCAGGGCAAATCATTGCACCCACTTCAAATAACTGCTGCAAATCTGCGTCAGTGCCTTCGCCGTTGACAACCCGCCGCAAAATTCGCTCAAGCCACGTGCCGCCCTCACGACATGGCGTGCACTTGCCACAAGACTCATGTGCATAAAAGTGTGTGAGCGTCAAAGCAGCAGCAGGAATATCAGTCGTTTCATCCATGACCATCACGGCACCTGACCCAAGCATTGAGCCTGCTGGTCCAACTTGACTTGCTTCAAAAGGAAGATCGAGTTGGTCGGGCGTAAACCACGGTGCCGAACCGCCACCAGGTACAAAAGCCTTCAAAGCGTTTCCGTTACGGATACCACCGCAGAATTCTTCGCCGAAAATCAAATCGCGAAATGTAGTTGTGCCATTGATGATTTCGTAAACACCCGGTCGCTTGACGTGACCTGAAACC
>RFMT01000124.1 GCA_009927565.1 Acidimicrobiia bacterium | reverse complement strand
TGAATTGCAGTTTGCGCTCAAAGTTGTGATACATCACCTCTTCTGTAACTGAGCGACGGTTCAGATAATCCATGCGCATCTCGTGTTGCTTGGCTTCGTCGCGACTAAACACAACAACACTCTGCGGAGTGCCCATTTGGCCAGACAAGATGCGGCGGGTCAACACTTTGCCTAAAGAGCCGGTTCCACCGGTTATTAAGACCCGTTTGTTGTCGAGATACATAGTTATTCGACCTTTTAGATGTTCAGTGTGATCACAAAAATTTCTATCTAAAGGTTATCGGCAATCACTGACGCCACAGTCAATGCCGGAAACCGCACTTTGTGCGCGTAGTGATCGCAGAAATTACGCCGTGCACTCTGCACGACTTCAGAATTCCACCACTCATCGACATCAGACCAGATCTCTGAGATGTGTTGCGCAGCAGCAGTTGGCGAATGAAAAAGAATCTTTGCCTTTAGTAACTCCTCGTAAACCGCTGTAGCTCGATCATTAAGCCGAACATAGTTCGGATCCCAAAGCGCAATAGTTGGGAAATTGGCTATTAAGTTCGTGGGAATCGTGGTCTCGTTGTAGGTGACTACGGCTAACCGTGATTTTGCCAATCGTTGATTAAGACTTTGTCCTCCAAAATCAATTTCGACATTTCGATCAAAAATGTTCAAAATCTGTTCTGCCCCCACTCGAGCTGGCTTGCGAGTCGCACTTGCATTTTTAGGACGTACAAGAGTTTTCATGAGAACGTGATTCGGTAATGCACTAACCAAGTCAGCAAGAATTTTGAAATAGTTGCTATTACTCTGAACTGCAAGCATGCCGTAAATGTCAGAGTTTCGCGTAACAGGACCAAGAACTACTAGAAGTTGCCCGTCTTGTTCTGGTCTGAGTTCTTCTAGCCGAGCCTGGACACAACATGCCTCAGTATTTTTACGATTTGAAACTCGAGTCCATGACAAAAATTTATCTACGACAGCAAGTTCATATTCTTCGCTCCACCCGACAAATCTGCTGACTCCGTAGCCGCCGCCGTGTTGGCCGGACAAAAGTTTGGTTTTGCCTTGCGCGACGAACGTGGCGCTCCAGAGTTTGAACTGTTCGCTACGATGCAGCAATGTGTTTGTGAAAATTGCCCTTGGTGGTTTTGACAAAACGTTTTCACTAAATGTCTGATTCTTGAGATTTTCAAAACCCTCAAGATAAACAGTCGGCAGATGTCGCGAAATCGACTTTGCTAAAAACTCAGCGAAACCACCAGGTAAATACACAGCTAAGTTGAACTGATCGCGAAGGCTCTCGTTTACTGGCTGTGGCGTGAGTTTTGCTGAGAAGCGCCACAGTCGTGGCAAAACACCAAGACGCAAATGCATTGCGACTAAAGCCGCACGCGACTGCACGACCCCAGCCAACACAACTTTGGGTCGCGGCGAGATCTTGGCCAAGACTGCCTCAAGTTTCGACTTTGCACTCGGGCTCGGTAAACCAAAGTTAATCACCGCTCGATATTCGGCCAGTTCGCGATTGCGTTCAGGCGAATCGATTCGCTGTTGACCAAAATTACTTCGCAACGAAATCAAATGCGTCGCAATATGCTACGTGATTCCAAATGTCGGTTGCCAAGAGTAACGAGGCTTCATCATGTGTCACTGGCAACAAATCTTGCCAACCGACGTCAATTCTTCGACACGCAAGCGGACCATGCTCGCGAAATACTTCGCCCGCAACTTTCCAGCGCAGATACCAAACTTGGGCGAACTGCAAAAACCAAGCACCACACAAAATCCGCCAGAAACGCACCGGGTGATTCGTGCCATGTACGCGGTTCAGTTCACGAACGAGGCCTTGAAACACTGCCTCGCTGATTGACTGAAACTCGGCAAACTCAGCATCGTCAACTCGAGACAAAATCTCTGGGGACTTCACCAAAGTCACATCTACAGATGGGTCATCGACAAAGACCTTTCCGTCTAAACCGATGCCATCGATCACCACTGCCGAATTGACACTTCGCCACAATTCTGGAAATGGTCCAGTAACAAGATGCTTCTGTGTCACACAACCACCTACATAAATTGGTTT
>RFMT01000157.1 GCA_009927565.1 Acidimicrobiia bacterium | reverse complement strand
TGTCCCAAAACAAGATTCGTCGCCGTGCGCTATGGAAACGTGTTGGCCTCACGTGGCTCGGTTGTGCCGTTGTTTCTGGATCAAATTGATGCTGGTGGACCAATCACGATCACCGAAAAAAACATGACTCGCTTCTTGTTGACACTTGATCAGGCTGTTGACACTGTTTTTGAGGCGATGCAATTTGCAGAAGCGGGTGAAACATATATACCAAAAATCAAAGCTGCACGAATAGTTGATGTCGTTAGTGCACTAATCGGAAAAAAGAAGATTGAAATCAAAGAAACTGGTGTGCGTCCGGGTGAAAAACTTCATGAAGTTTTGGTGTCACAAGAAGAGTCGCTTCGTACTATTTCTCGTGGCGATTACTTTGCGATTAAGTCAATTCTTCCTGAGGTGTCAAAGCCAGTTATCGCAACAAAGTTTGATTTTGACGAGTTGAGTTCTGAACATTTCTTGATGACTTCTAAAGAGGTGGACGAGTTTCTTTCAAAAAATTTGTCAGGTGACTTGACGGTTCATTAATGAAAGTCTGCGTTCTTGGCGCTGGTGGGCTGCTGGGACACATGTTGATTCGAGTTTTAAGTGAGTCAAATGACGTCTTTGGTACCACAAGAGAGAAACCTGATATTTCATCGCCGCTCGCAAAGTTTTTGCCTTTAGAAAATTGGATTGGTGGGGTTTATGCTTCAAACGCACACTCAATCGAGAAAATTTTTGAGACGCATCAATTTGATGTCGCGATCAACTGCATCGGTTTGATTAAGCAGAGGAATTCAATAGTTTCTGACAAAGAAATGATGGCGATAAATGGTGAGTTTCCACACCGTCTTGCACAGATCGCAAATGACCACGACACTTACGTGATTCATATCAGTACTGATTGTGTCTTTTCTGGGATGAAGGGCAATTATTTCGAGAGTGATACCCCAGACCCGGTCGATGTTTATGGAAAATCAAAACTCTCGGGTGAGTTAAATGACTCAAATAATTTGACTTTGCGCACATCCCACATCGGGCGCGAATTAACGGTCAAGAAGAGTTTTATTGAGTGGCTGGTTAGTCGAAGAGGTGGTCACGTTCATGGTTATAGTCATGCCATTTATTCAGGCTTGACCACTCAAGCACTTGCGAGAACTATTTCGAAGTTGTTGCTAGGCAAATCGCATTTGACTGGCATGTTTCATGTTTCTTCGCAGCCAATAAGTAAACTTGAAATCATCAACAAACTAAACAAACTTCTTGATTTGCAAATTACTGTGACACCAGATGCGTCGGTACAAATGAATAGAAGTCTCAATTCTGTGAAGTTTCAGAATGCCACAAGCATTTTCTCACCTACTTGGGATGAGATGTTGTCAGATTTCAGCCAGGACCAAAAAACCTATGAGTGAATGGCAAACTTTAGCGCTGACATAATTAGACCAATTTGCAAAAAGTTCAGCGACCACTTTCCAAAACGCCAGCCCATTTCCACATTTGGTGATTGATAATTTTTTTTCCTCGGAAATTGTCGAAGCTTTACTGGAAGAGTTTCCAAGTGACTCGGATCCGATCTGGGAGGCTTCCGATCAAAAAGGTATTCAGGTTAAGTTGCGAAGTAATTGGCATTTAGAGTCAGACATTCGATCAGAAACACGATCAGTCGTTCATTTCTTGAATTCAGGTGCTGTAATGAAACGATTATCAGTTCTGACTGGCATTGAGAAGTTAATTTCCGACCCATATTTCACTGGCGGCGGACTGAACTGCACCAAAAGAGACGGTTTGTTAGATGTGCATGCCGACGGCAATTGGCATCATGCAATGGGGGTTCATCGAAGATTAAATGTGATTCTCTATTTGAATAAGACGTGGGACCCTAATTGGGGTGGCGCTCTTGAATTGTGGGATGAAAATCTAAATGGTTGTGTTAAATCAATTGACCCCCTCTTCAATCGACTGATTATCTTCGAAACCCACGATCTGACTTATCACGGTCATCCAACACCACTTATGTGTCCACCTGATCAATCGCGTAAATCGTTGATCCTTTACTACTACACGGCAGCTCCGCGTCCTGAGGCTCAAGTTTTGGTTGAGCGCCCACATCGAGCACTTTGGCGAAAACGCCAACTGAAAGAGTTGGCTTAACAATGCATTCACCAGAAGCGAAGAAAGGGATCAAAGTATTGACGCTCGTTGGTACTCGGCCAGAGTTGATCAAATTGAGTCGAGTAATTCCACTTTTTGACAGATATACAGACCACACTTTTGTGCACACTGGGCAGAATTATTCCGAGCAATTGAATGCGGTCTTTTTTGAGCAAATGAATATACGTCTGCCTGACGTTGTTCTGAATGTCGCAAGTGATACTGCGATGAAGTCAGTTGCCCAAGTTCTAGAACAAACAGATTCAGTGTTAGCCCGAGTTAAGCCAGATGCAATGTTGGTTCTAGGTGACACAAATAGCGCGCTTGCGGTGATTGCGGCGAAGCGCAGAAAGATACCGGTATTCCATCTTGAGGCGGGTAATCGTGCTTTTGATGAACGCACCCCAGAAGAGATAAATCGAAGGATCGTTGATCACACAAGTGATATAAACATGGCTTATTCGAGTCACGCAAGGCGAAACTTACTTTCTGAAGGTCTGCCAGTTGACCGCGTTTTTTGCGTAGGTTCACCAATGAAAGAGATTTTTGATCACTACAGTTCGCAAATCGCGGGTTCAGAAATTGTAAACAAACTCAATCTGACTGCAAAAAAGTTTTTCGTTGTTAGTTTGCATCGTGAAGAAAATGTTGATAATGCTGACAAGCTCAAGAACCTCATTTCGTCTGTTGAAGCACTTGCGGACCGTTTCGATTTACCAGTGATCTTTTCGACTCACCCCCGTACCCAAGAGCGATTGAAAATGCTTGGCTCAGAGAAAACTCCAAAAATTAGATTTGTTGACGCCTTAGGGTTTTTTGACTATGTCAAACTTCAAAGTTCAGCATTTTGTGTGATTTCCGATAGTGGCACTTTGACCGAAGAAGCATCGTTGCTTAGCTTCCCTGCGGTTACGTTGCGTGAGTCGCACGAGCGACCAGAAGGTACTGATGTTGGTACGTTAGTTTTGTCTAACAGCAGCGCCCAACACCTTATTTCATCTGTCGAGATTGCCACTGATCAGTTCCAAGCAGGAAAAAGTCCTTCGGTAATTGATGATTATTTGGTGAGTGATTTCTCGTGGCGTGTTCTCAAAATAGTCACAAGCTACGTCGAATATGTGAATCAACGCGTTTGGTACAAAAATTTATAGATGCGAATACTATTCGTACATGAAGTTAATTGGCTTGAAAAAGTAACTTACGAAATTCACGACATCCCGGAGCTGTTATCAACCGCTGGTCATGAAGTAACTTTTATTGACTTCCCAGAATATTCAGAAAAAGATTCTAGAAATCATCGATTTAGCTTTAGGACAAGTCGAAGATTTGCTCAATCACGAGCCCATATCGGCTCAAAAGTCGACGTGCTGACACCCGGTGCGATTGTCAGTGGTGGAATAAGTCGTTATCTCGCGAGTTTGACATTTGTGCCATTGTTTTGGCGAACGGTACGAACTCAAAAAATCGATCTCGTCGTGCTTTATGGCGTTCCGACGAATGGTTGGCAAACGGTTTTTTTATCTAAAATTTTGAAAATACCAGTAATTTTTAGAGCGATAGACATCGCGCATCTTCTTCGCGAAACAAAGTTTAAGACGCTAGTAAAAATCGCCGAGCGTTACATTTACAAAAATGTCGACCATATATCGGCTCACAACGTAGCTCTCAAAAATTACTGTCTTGAAATGGGGGCAACTCCAGGCAGAGTTTCCGTCGACTTCCCGCGACTTGATTTCGACCGGTTTAAGCCGTCTATGCGAGACGAAGATCTTGCACGTTCACTGGGGATCCAACCTGGTCAGAGAATTGTCTTTTTCCGTGGCACTTTGTATCGATTCGCCGGCATAGAGCGGTTTATTGATTTGTTTTGTAATTTTCTACGAAACAACCCAGACATTTGTTTTCTAATAGTCGGTAGTGGCGAAGCCGAATCGACTATTCGCGAGAAGACCTCAAATCTTGGTCTTGAAAAACAAGTAATTATGAGACCGTTTGTAAGTTACGACGAGTTAGTTCGTTATATCTGCTTGGCTGACGTTTCGGTAAATACATTTATTCCATCATTGGTGACGCATTGTGTTTTGCCGGGCCGCGTATTGCAATCAATTGCGTGTGGGGTCCCGGTTGTCTCGACACCACTTCAGGGCATGATGAGCTACTCAGAAGAATCGGACACGGTAATTTATAGAGATCTTGATGCGACATTTGTAGATGCGGTAATCAACCTATTGAACGATCCAACGAAAAGTAAAGAAATTGGCTTGGCGAGTCGAGAGCTTGTGATTTCAAAAGGTACTTGGCAAGACTTTGTAACTGAATTCAGCTCTTTGGCTCAAAACTTGGTAACAAAAGCGTGAAGAAAATTCTCATAGTCGCCATGGCCGACAGTGTGCACACAGCACGTTGGTTGGAGCAATTCGAAAACAGTAAAGACAAATTTGTCTTGTTTCCATCTTCACCACATCGACGTATTCACCCAAAGATAGTTCGATTGTTGAGTGTAAAAAGTCCAATGCAGATTTCAATTCCCAAAGGCTTGCGCAACACTGGCTTGATTTTGGCGGCGCTAGATAAATTGTTTGATAATCGCTTGCGTGGAAATTTGCTAAGGCGGGTGATCAATAAATTTGAACCCAACATATTGCACGCCGTAGAAACTCAAGGTGCTGGTTATATCACGTTAAAGGCATTAGACAAGATCGAAAAGAAACCATACTTCGTCTTGACACTTTGGGGTTCAGACTTATTTTGGTTTCGTAAATTTAAGCGACATAAATTGCGTTTGATGAGTTTGCTACCACGGGTTGACCTCTTGTCAATGGAGTGTGAACGAGATGTCGAAATCGCCCGTGACTTAGGATTTGTTGGAAGTCTTTTCCCACCTTTTCCAGTTACTGGCGGGTATGAAATTTCTGACGGCACAAATAGAATTACAAAAACGAAAACTAGTGCCCGTCGAATGATTCTTGTGAAGGGCCATACCCGCTTTGTGGGCCGTGGCACTCAAGCTTTGCACGCAATTGAAGAATTGTCAGGTCGGTTGGAGGGCTATAAGGTCACTATCTATTCGGCGGACCCAAAGGCCAAGAGATTGGCAAAATTGATCGCGAAACGAACAGGACTTGCCATCGAGGTTATTCGGACGGGGACAAATTGCGCACCAAGACCTATTAAAAATGTTCGAGTCAGCCCGTATATATGTTGGTATCTCACTATCTGACGGCATCAGTGTTTCGCTCCAAGAAGCCATGGTGTGCGGGGCGTTTCCGATACAAACCGATACATCATGTGCAAGTGAGTGGATTGTTAACGAGAAAAGTGGATTTATAGTTAGTCCAAACGATCACGATCGTCTTGTAGAAGCAATTCAAATAGCACTCGAGAACGATGATCTTGTCGATTCTGCTGCCGAGATTAATTACGAAGTGGCTCGTAAGCGCCTTGATAAAACAAAAGTGACGTCGGTTTCAAACAACTTTTATAATTCATCGGCGGATTCAGTAGCCGATAACAAGAGATAGATTTGTCTTGTGACTAACCGCGCCGTATTCACACTAGAAGTGGCGTTTGTCGCCCTTTGTTTTGCAATGTACATTTGGAGACTCTCTCGTAGAAGAGCTTTAAGTTTCAAGTACACAATTGGCTGGATGTCAGTTTGCTTATTCGGGATTTTTGCCTCTCCGTTGGTTTTTTTGGTTACTCCGTTGGCAAAGACTTTACGTTTGACCCCGACTGCTCTCTTAGTGGCTATGTCGACTATTGCTGTGGCGGTAATTTTGATCCAGTTATCGGTCAGTATTTCGGGTAATCAAAGAAAAATGGAGACATTGGTGAGAGAGAATTCTCTACTACGAGAGTCGTTAGGTATCTCAATGAAAGATAAAAAATCTGACGAAGCTTAATAACCAAAATGTTTTGGTCGTAGTTCCGGCCTTAAACGAACAAGAAACTATTGGCCAAGTTGTTAAGGATGTAAAGAATTTTGGTTTTTCGGTTTTGGTTATTGATGATGGATCTTCCGATCAAACTTCTCAACGAGCACGCGCGGCGGGAGCCTCGGTTCTTGAACTCTCGATGAACCTAGGTGTGGGGGGAGCTCTTCAAAGTGGTTTCAACTTTGCTTTGAGACACAAATACGAGGCTGTGGTCCAAATTGATGCAGATGGTCAACACCCCGCCGATGAAATAAATAATTTAGTTGACAAAGCGAATGCCACAGGCTCAGATCTTGTTTTGGGTAGTCGATTTTTGTCTGACTCGCCCTCAATGCAAGTGTCTGTTACTCGACGTGTTGCGATGTTGCTTTTAAAGACCGTCGCATCTAAGGCGTGTAGAACTCAGATCAGCGACTCTTCTTCCGGGTTTCGCTTGATTCGCAATCCACTTCTTAAACATTTTGCTAAGTCATTTCCAAGCCATTATTTGGGGGATACGTTTGAAGCGCTTGTCATAAGCGGTAGAAGAAAATACAAGATTGTTGAGATTCCCGCGTCTATTGCTGATCGT
>RFMT01000127.1 GCA_009927565.1 Acidimicrobiia bacterium | reverse complement strand
CAAAAGACGACATCAACAAGATGGTCAAAGATGCCGAAGCGCACGCTGAAGAAGACAAGAAACGTCGCGAAGAAGCTGAAGTGCGCAACAACGCAGACTCTTTGGTCTATCAGACCGAAAAAGTTCTGCGTGAGCAGGGCGACAAGTTGACGGCCGATGACAAATCGGCTGTTGAAGGTCCGCTTTCCGATCTGCGTTCGGCTCTGAATGGCAGCGACACCGACACGATCAAAAACGCCACAGAAAAGTTGATGGCTGCAAGCCAGGCATTCAGTCAGAAACTTTACGAGGCAGCTTCGCGTGACGCGAACGCAGCCGGCACCTCTGCTTCTGGTCAGCAATCTGGTGGCAACGATTCAGACATCGTTGACGCCGAAATTGTCGACGAGAAATAATCTGAATTCATAGTTCGATATGACAGATGAAAAAGCCGAGATGTCGAGCGACGAGCTGAGCATTGATGCACTCGTCGAGCAACTGACAAAAGAGCGAGATGAATTCAAAGATATTGCCTTGCGTGTGCAGGCAGAGTTTGAAAATTATCGCAAGCGCTCAGCAACTCAGTTGGTCGACGAGTCAAACCGCAATGTTGGTCGCATAGTTGAAAGCCTGCTCTCGACACTTGACGCGTGTGAGGCGGCGATCGCACACGGCGCGACCGACATCGAGCCAATCTATGGCTCGTTGCTCACAGAACTTCAAAAGCAAGGTCTCGAAGCCTTGAATCTTGTTGACACGGTTTTCGACCCGAGTGTCGCCGATGCTGTCGTACACGAGCCGTCTGACGATGTTGCCGGTGACGGCGCATCGAACAATGAAACGCGTGTTGTCGAAGTTTTGCGCACTGGCTATCTCTGGAAGGGTCGTGTACTTCGCGCCGCCATGGTGAAGGTCAAGGGATAACAAAGGCGTCGTGCAATGACTGCACAGCGTGAGTGGTTCGAAAAAGATTATTACGCCGTCCTAGGTGTTTCTAAGACAGCAACCGATAAAGAGATCACCAAGACTTATCGCAAGCTCGCGCGCAAATATCACCCTGATACAAATCCCAATAATTCGACTGCTGAAAACAAATTCAAAGAAATATCGGCCGCTTACGACGTGCTCGGTGATGAGAAGCGTCGCAAAGAATACGACGAAGTGCGTCGCGCTGGCCCTGCTGCTTTCGGCATGAATGGCGGTGGCACAGGGCCGCAAGGTTTCAACGGTGGACAACCGTTTGATATGGGTGGCGCCGACATCAGCGACCTAATCAGTCAGATGTTTGGCGGGCGCGGTGGACGCTCGCGCAATGGTGTTGATCCACGTCGTGGTGTCGACCTCGAGGCGAGTCTTGATCTAAGTTTTACCGACGCTGTTTACGGCATGACAACATCGCTGCGACTTTCAACGGATTCTGAAAAATCGCCTCGTGAAGTCAATGTTCGAATACCTGCCGGGGTTGATAACGGACAACGAATTCGAATCAAGGGTCGTGGCGAACCAGGGCGCAGCGGTGGTCCCGCTGGTGATCTTTTCATTACATGCAATGTCGCAACTCATCATTTGTTTGGTCGCGAGGGCAAAAACCTGACGCTGCAACTTCCGATTACTTTCACCGAGGCCGCACTCGGGTCAAATATCGATGTGCCAACTCTTGACGGCTCAACTGTGAAATTGCGCGTCAAGCCAGGCACCCAGTCTGGTTCACGCCATCGAGTTAAAGGTAAGGGTGTCGTTGCTGCTGGTACAGACGGTGACTTGATCGTCACTGTTGAAGTTGTCGTGCCAAAAGATCTGACTAGCAGACAGCAAAAACTCATCGAACAACTCGCTGAAATTTCAGATGATTCTCCGCGAAGCCATTTATTTTCTGGGGCAAAAAATGAAAAACACTAATTCTTTGATCGATTCAGAAAGGCAGTAACCATGCAATACGAAACTCAAGCCGTCTATGTAATTTCAGTTGCGGCAGAACTCGCCGGAATGCATCCTCAGACG
>RFMT01000218.1 GCA_009927565.1 Acidimicrobiia bacterium | reverse complement strand
TGACCTTGGTGGCGTCTACAAAGAAATTTCTGACGAACTAGATGACTTGGTCGATGAAGAACGGCACGCGATCGATCAGGCACTGAAAGATGCGATCAGATCTGGAGACGAGCGGCGAAGTGCATTGGCAAAAGAATCTGCCGAACAAAAGAACTTTCGGCTCGACATGTTGCCCGAAGATCTCGCCGGCAAGGTCAGCGAACTCGAGCATTATGACTTTCAGTCGCAACAGGCCCAGCAACGATTTGAGGCCTTGCTAGAAAAACTTCGCAACCAGTTGATGCAGCAGTATTTAGATCAAGCATCAAGTGCAGTCGAGAAGATGACGCCAGAAGAAATGCAGCGCACCAAAGACATGATGGCGGCGCTGAATGAAATGATTAACCGTCGCGAACGGGGCGAAGATCCTGAGTTTGAAACGTTTATTCAGAAATATGGTGATTTTTTTCCAGAAAATCCACAAAGTCTGGATGAACTTCTCGAGATTATGGCAAAGCGGATGGCAAATGCCCAGGCGATGCTTAATTCAATGACGCCAGAACAGCGCGAACAGATGCGTCAACTGAGCGAAAAACTCCTTGAAGATATGGATTTGCGCTGGCAAATGAGTGAATTGGCGCAGAAGCTTCAGACCATGTTTCCGCAACAAGGTTGGGGGTCGAAACAAGAATTCACAGGCGAAGACCCAATGGGGTTTGGTGAAGCGATGCGCTCGATGCAAGAACTTGGTGATCTTGATCAGCTCGACAAGTTGTTGCGTTATGCATCTTCACCGTCGGCATTGGCCGAGGCTGACTTAGATCGAGTTCGCGAACTGCTCGGTGAAGACGTCGCAAAATCTTTGCAGCGCATGTCTGAGATATCCAAGAAACTCAAAGATGCGGGCCTAATCGATCAGACCGAGGGCAAATTAGAGATGACCCCACGAGGTTTACGCAAAATAGGTGAGAAAGCGTTGCGCGATGTGTTCGGGGCATTAGATAAAGATCGTCTCGGTCAACACCAAGTAGAGCGAATTGGTGTCGGTCATGAGCGAACCTACGACACCAAGCCCTACGAATATGGAGATCATTTTCAGTTAGATCTTCAACAGACTTTGCGCAACGCTCTGAAGCGCCAAGGTTCTGTTGTGCCAGTGCAGTTGATCGCCGAAGATTTTGAAATTGAACAAACTGAGCATCTAACCCGGTCATCAACGGTACTGATGCTAGATCTTTCACTATCAATGCCGATGAGGGACTATTTCTTGCCCGCAAAAAAAGTTGCGATGGCGTTGCACTCGTTAATGAGCTCGCAGTTTCCACGCGACTTTCTCGGCATCGTTGGTTTCAGCGAAACGGCAAGAGGGCTAAAACCGCATCAATTACCCGAAGTTTCATGGGACTTTGTCTATGGCACAAATATGCAACACGGGTTTATGTTGGCTCGCGAAATGTTGTCTCGGCAGAGTGGTACGAAGCAGATAATCATGATCACCGATGGCGAGCCAACCGCCATATTTCGCCGTCTGGTGAAGTCTTTTTTAACTATCCACCGGTGCGCGAGACTATCGAGGCGACTTTGCGTGAGGTCATGCGAGCAACCCGCGAAGGCATACGGATTAACACTTTCATGCTTGATGCATCGCATGCTTTGCAGGCATTTATCGAGCAACTTACGGCGATAAACAAGGGTCGTGCATTTTTCACCAGCCCAGAAAATTTGGGCGAGTATGTGCTCGTCGACTTCATCGAACACAAGCGTCAACTTTCTCGGCTAGGTGGGGTTCGGCGCGCAGGCTGAGCAATATTTGCATTTTTTGTAAAAGTTTGGCAGAATGACACGGCTGTAGTTACACCATTGTTGGGTGCTTGTGCATCACGCAGTGTTTATTGGGAGGGTTTCAAAATTGGAAGATCGCATGCACATACCGGTTAGCAGCGAACGTGCATGGCAAGATCAGGCAAATTGCCTCGGTGTTGACCCAGACCTTTTCTTTCCAGAGCGTGGCGCTTCGACCCGTGAGGCCAAAGAGGTTTGTCGTGGCTGTGTAGTTAAAAACGATTGCCTTGAATACGCCCTCGAGAACGGCGAAAAATTCGGTATTTGGGGCGGGCTTTCCGAGCGAGAACGGCGTCGGCTTCGTCGGCAGCGCGCTCAGAGCAATCGCAACATCGCAAGCGCTTAAGCGCGTCAATTTAGATTTTGTAGTGCGCGGTTGCGCGTCGCCAAACACCATTCGATGGTCTTTTCTTTGCTTAAATCAAGTTCGGTCCAACGCGATTTAGATATCTGAGTGAGCACCCGCGCAGGCACCAGACCAACGAGTTCGGCACGAGCAATTTCTGCTCGCTTGGCAACCTCATCAAAGACAAAGTCGGGCCCCACTTCATCGGGGCAGATCAAGTTCATACTGACCTGAATTTCGCTACCTAATTGAAGGCCGAGTGTGCGCACTTGAGGGCTTCTGATTTCGCGTGCAATACGCCTGCCGTTTTCGATAGTCGAGTTTTTTAGCCAAATGTTGTAGGCAACTAAAACTTGTCGAGCACCGACGCAAATTGCGCCTGCTGTGGGGTGCGCTTGGTTTGGTCCAAAGTCTGGGGCTAAGTCAATAAATGCGCGCTTGCGAATTTCGGGTAGGTCACGTTCGGGGCCGTAAACGAAACTTGGTATTTTTAATTCACTTGCTGCAAATTCGGCAAATTCGTTTCTTGCCTGAATCGCGTTTTCTATCGTTGAATTTTCTAGTGGCACGAATGGAACGACATCAATAATGCCTATTCGAGGATGCACACCAACGTGCTGTCGCATGTCAAATTGCGCCGCGCTTAGTTCGGTGAGTCGTCTTGCAGCACTTGTTGAGGCGAGCGTAAACACACTTCGGTGATGGTGAAAGTCGCTGTGAATATCGAGTACATCGTGGCCGATCTGGCTACGAATCTTTTCAATGGCGTCCAGACGTCGCCCTTCGCTGATGTTGATTACGCACTCAAGCACCCATATTGCTTAGCGCATTTTTGGGTGGCGATGCTAGAGTTGTCGTATGTTTAACGGCCCTGAAATCTGGATCATCATCCTGCTTGTTGTAGTTCTTTTCGGTGGAAATCGTCTTCCAAAAATTGCACGCAACCTCGGCAAAGCCCAAAGCGAACTTAAAAAAGGTCTCGCCGAAGGCATTGCTGAGTCGAAGAAGGACGAAACTCCAAAAACTGACTCCAACTAGTTTTGGTGTTGCGGCAGATTTTCTGCCGGCTATTTGAGTGCGAGTACTTTTACTTTTGTTGCAAGCACATCGGCGAGCAAATTTCTACGCTCGTTGGCTGCGTAAAGATTTAGCTCAATATCAGCCTTGGCCGATGCCTTTGCAAAAATCAGCAATTGCTCATCTTCAGCGCGAACTGTCACTGATTTGACTCGACCGTCTTGGGTGCGGTCGAGGCCAATAGCAATACGCAAGATTGCCGCAAGCGATGTCACCAGTTTCTGATCAGTTTCGCTGAGTTGCGCGAATTCTGCGTGCGACTGTTTTGGTGCGCTCTTGCGGTGGTACCGCGCGATTACTGCGATCAATTCGATTTCGCGGTCTGTGAGACCGACGAGTTCTGAGTTTCGAATTACATAATACGAATGAAGATGGTGTTTCGAATGCGAAACGACCACGCCAACATTTGCAAGCAAAGCCGCGGCTTCGAGATATCTGCGTGAAGTAGGTGGCAGACGCAACTTTTTCTGCAAGCCGTCAAATAGCGAGAGGGCTATTTTCGCGACGTAT
>RFMT01000264.1 GCA_009927565.1 Acidimicrobiia bacterium | reverse complement strand
CTTCGTTTGCTGTCGACACAACTTCACCCTCTCGATGCACGGTGGCGACAATATCGCCTCTGTCATAAGGTATTAGTAATTCAATCACGGTGGTGAGAGCCCTCATTCGGTCGCCAATTGCAAGAAGCAAATCGTGTAGTCCTTCGCCAGTCATCGCCGAAAATGAAACAGCACCTTGATGCTCATAGACGAGTTGTTTTGCCTCATCTGGATCTAGATCGGATTTATTTATTACCAATAATTCGGGCACATTTTCGGCGCCGATTTCTGCGAGCACTTCGCGCACGGCGGCGATTTGTCCGTTTGGATCGACAGCAGACGCATCGACAACATGCAAGAGCAAGTCGCTATTGACTGCAACTTCAAGAGTGCTCTTAAAAGCCTCGATCAAACCATGAGGTAATCGACGGACAAAACCAACGGTGTCTGAAAGCAAAACTGGCTCGCCGCCCGGCAATGCCAGTCGTCTAGTTGTCGGGTCAAGCGTGGCAAAGAGTCGGTTTTCGACGAGCACGCCTGCACTTGTTAAACGGTTAAGCAACGAAGACTTGCCCGCATTTGTGTAACCAACGATCGCCACCGAACCAAGACCACTGCGCTCGCGACCTTTTCTTTGCTCCTGACGAGTCTTCTGAAGATTGTCAAGCTCGCGATCAAGTCGGCTAATTCGCTCACCAATGCGGCGGCGATCAACTTCTAGTTTTGTTTCACCTGGGCCTCTCGTGCCGATACCACCCGCCTGCTGAGACAAACCCGCCTTTGCACCACGCCGTATTCGAGGCAATCGATAACGTAACAACGCCAACTCGACCTGTGCTTTGCCTTCGAGGGTGTGCGCATTTTGCGCGAAGATATCTAAAATTACGGCAGTTCGATCGAGCGCCGTTCGCCCCAAGAGTTTTTCAAGATTAAATTGCTGACCTGGTGAAAGTTCGTTGTCAAACACAACAGTGTCAGAGTCGAGTGCCAAACAAAGTTCTTTGAGTTCTTCAGCTTTACCTTTACCGATGTAATACGTACTGTCGGGCGCGTCTCTGCGCTGCGTAATGCGAGCGACTTCATCTGCGCCGGCCGTATCAATTAGTTGTGCGAGTTCATCTAGCGATTCTTGAGTTTCTTCGTCGGTGCGATCTGGCAACGTGACTGCAACCAAAATGATTCGCTCGCGAATGCCACGCGAGATAAGTGTTGATCCGAGTGCCTCCTGGTAAGGCGTGTTCACGGTTGAGTCACAGTGCTAACTCAAGATTGTGACGCGAAGCAAAATGTGCAGGCCCAACGAGAGTGACGCGACCTGGCTGAGGGTGATCAAGCCGAACAGACGCATCGCCCCCGGGCTGGTGCACAAGTACGTCTCGAACTGACGCCGGGACGAGCCCCCACTTGCTTGCGGCCCACGCACTTGCGCATGCACCAGTGCCACATGCTTGAGTGATGCCCGCACCACGCTCATGGACACGCATCGTTATCGCGTGAGTCTCTGGACCTGGTTCAATAATTTCAAGGTTTACCTGAGGAATCTTTTTGCCGATCTCTAACAAATTGACAACGCTTACATCTTCGACACCAACTACCGTGTGCGGATTTCCAACAGATAGATGCATGACTGGGCGATTCGGGTCGCTGCCAATCTGCGACCAATTTGTTGGTTCTTCGATCGTTTCAATTGAGCCCATGTCGACGCTCGCTCGAACTTCATCAAGCGAGACGGGCTCGACATCTACAACTCTGTCACCGGCGTCGGTTGCAACTGTGTAACTGATAGCGGACGTATGGCCGTCGGAATCGAAAGCCGCTTGGGCTAAACAACGAATGCCATTACCACTCATTTCGGCGCGCGAACCATCTTGGTTGAAAAGTTGCATTTGCAATTTGAACTCGTCGACTCTCGTGAGAAGTAATAGGCCGTCTGCGCCAACGCCACCTCGACGGTCGCACCAAAGTTTTGCGATTTGCGACCAGTCAATTTTGGAAGGATCAACTTTTTGTGACTTCAATTGACCCAAATCGAGCACCAAGAAATCGTTTCCGAGGCCGTGGTGCTTGGTGACAACAACTTGCATGATGATTTCTGTCTAGCGTAAATGCTTGGCGACTATCGGGACAATTTCGGAAACTGGGTCGTCATTAATTGAAACCCATTTAATTCGCGGATCTCGTCTGAACCACCGCTCTTGGCGAACCGCAAACTGACGAGTGTGCGTGATCGTGTCGGCAATTGCCTGATCGAGACTGATCTTGCCCTCAAGATGCAACAGCAATTCTTTATAGCCAAGTGCCTGAGCAGCCGTGCGAGACAAGCCTTGCTTTGAATTGCGAAGGGCAGTAACTTCTTCGACCAAGCCAGCATCAATCATTGCGTGTACTCGATCGGCGACACGCTGTGCGAGGCGCTCGCGACTCCAACGCAAGCCGATTTGCGCTATTCCGTTTTCTGGATAAGCACTCGTGCCAGGACCAAAACTACTGAAGGCTCGACCACTGCCGATACAAACTTCTAGCGCCCGAATTATTCGACGTCGATTTGAACGCTCGATTTTTTCTACGGCTTTTGGGTCGAGATCTGCAAGTCGTGCGAACAGTTTTGTTGTATCTGGTTCTTGTTCAAGCGTTGCACGAATGTCTAAAAACTCGCCAGGCAAAACCAGCTCGTCGATCACCGCCGTGAGATAAAGCCCAGTGCCTGCAACCAATAATGCACGACCGTTTAGGCTGTCAATTTTCGCGAGCGAATCTGTGGCACTCTTTTTGAATTCGGCAACTGTGAAGCGCTCGTGGCTATCGACTAGATCAATGCAGTGATGCGGCACTAGGGCCTGGTCTTGTTGGGTCGGCTTTGCCGTACCGATATTCATGTCGCGATAAACCTGCATTGCATCAACAGCAACGATGTGCACCGTACTGCTCGCAGTTGTTTCTGCCTGTGCGACCGCCATCGCAACAGATGATTTTCCGCTTGCGGTTGGCCCGACAATGACCACTGGTTTGCGGACAGAATTATTCATATTTGCCCGATTTAGTTCGAAACTTAACTTGCGCTCGACACAGCTAGACGCAATTTATGTTTTGGCGCCTCGCCGACTTCGACTAAGCGGCCCGAAAGATGAAAACGGGCCGCACCCGTGACCTCAACTTTTGCATAAGTGCCGACGCGCAACGATTGGGGCGAACTGAAGTGCAGAATTTTATTCTGTCGAGTACGACCGGTCGTAAGTTCGGGGTTCTTTTTGCTCATACCTTCGACGACAACTTCTTCAATTCGACCGATGCGCTCACGGTGCTTGATAACTGCCGAGTGATCAAGAACCACTTTGAGACGTTCATATCGTTCGACTGCAACCGCAGGGTCAATAAAACGTTCAGTCATTTGTGCCGCTTGGGTACCTGGCCTAGGTGAAAATATAAATGAGAACGCAGAGTCAAAACATGCCGCGGCGCAAACTTCAACAGTTTGCAAAAAGTCTTCTTCGGTTTCTCCTGGAAACCCAACTATGACGTCGGTGGTCACAGCGAGATCGTCGATTATCTCGCGAGCCTGCTCAAGACGCGACAAAAATCGTTCGGCTGTATACCCCCGATGCATTAACCCCAGAACAGTGTCAGAACCTGATTGCAATGGGTAGTGCAAATGCTCGACAACCGATGGTGTCTCAGCCATTGCCAACAGTGTGTCTTGGCGCATGTCTTTGGGATGCGGACTTACAAACCTCACGCGCGAGATGCCTGGCACTGCCCCAACTTTTCGCAACAACTCTGCAAATTGTGGCTTTGGTTTCACTGTTGAGTCGCCAGCCGCACGGGCGTTCAAAGAAAGGTCACGACCATAACTATTGACATTTTGACCGATCAAAGAAATTTGCGTCACGCCACTGCGTGCCAGTGATTCAACCTCGGCCAAAATTTCAGCACCGGGACGAGAGATTTCTTTGCCGCGCACGGCAGGCACGATGCAATAAGCGCATGTGTTGTCGCAACCAATTTGAATTGTGACCCATGCGTTGTAAGAAACCTCGCGACGCATCGGCAATGCGCTTGGAAACATCGTGTGATCATCGAGAACTGCTTCTTCGAGAATTTCAGTAACTGGTCGACCATGGCGAGTCTCTTCTAGCAATTCGGCGGCACGGTGCACGTTGTGAGTGCCGATGACGACATCAACATATGGCGCGCGCTCACGGATAGATTCGCGATCTTTCTGAGCCAAACATCCGGCAACAAGAATTTGACGATCGCTTTTTTCGGTCTTCCAGTTTTTCAACTGACTGAGGGTGCCATAGAACTTGTCGTCGGCGTTTTCGCGAATGCAACACGTGTTGATAACCACGACGTCAGCATCACTGACATTGTCG
>RFMT01000159.1 GCA_009927565.1 Acidimicrobiia bacterium | reverse complement strand
GTCGTCGCCGATTATCACACGCTTGGCGGAGAGTCCGTCGACAAGAACGCGCTTCACGAAATCAGTTGGTGTCTCACGACTTGATATTTCGTCGAATTTGACAATACATGTCGCATCAAGGCCGGTATCCGCCAATAGTTCAATTTTCTGATCGAGATCGGTCAACAAAAGCGGAGCCGACGCGGGTCGAACAACGCTTGCCGGGTGACGATCAAACGTGACCACCACGCTTCGGGCATCCAAAATTTCTGCTTGCTGACACACCTGACCAATAACTGCCTGATGACCGCGATGCACACCGTCGTAAGCACCGATTGTCACGACACTGCGCTTGCGTGGTGCACTTTGACCAAAATCAAATGTCGTGTCGTTGACAATTATCATCAAAATTACGCTACTGCGTTGGCCATTACGACGCTCGGCTTGGCGCGACCGGATGGACTCAATTCATAAACAGCCAATACGGCATTTTGCTCGTCGACCAGAACCCACGGCGCCGGCGAGTCGAACTTTTCTATATCGCGACCGTGCTTAATCATCAACTTCATCTGTTCGTCAGCAACAACGCGGCTCATTGTTCTCACAGCGGTAATTGGTGGATGAACTTCTACGTCTTCAAGCAGTGAACACTCGCTCTGCAAAAACCCGCCGATGCTTACACGGCGAAGGTTGCGTAAATGCGCCGAGCCACCGAGGGCTCGACCTAAGTCGTCGGCAAGTGACCTTATATATGTGCCCGAACTGCAGTGAATCTCGACATCAATGACACCCGGTTCGGACATGCCAAATACTTTAAAACTATGAATTGTCAACTCGCGAGCAGCACGCTCAACTTCAATGCCTTGTCGTGCAAGTTCATGAAGACGAACACCGTCGACTTTAAGAGCCGACACCATCGGCGGAACTTGCGATATTCTGCCAACAAAATTTTCTTTAACTACACGTTGCACTTCTTCGACGCCGACGTTCGCCATATCGTGAGTCGTGGTCACCGTGCCAGATGAGTCAAGAGTTGTCGTCGCCGAACCCAAAACTATTTGCGCCGTATACGTCTTGTCGAGACCAGAAAGAAATGTCAGCAGCCGAGTTACATAGCCGACACCGACCAACAAAACACCTGTCGCATCTGGGTCGAGCGTGCCGGCATGACCGATGCGACGCTCGCCGAGTTGCTTGCGCAAGACACTGACCACATCGTGACTCGTCATTCCTGCTGGTTTGTCGACGATCACCAAACCATGGCGCGTTGGTGGCTTACGCCTCGCCACGTGAATTAACTCTCAGACTTCTTGTCACCAAAAAGTTCTCTGCGGCGAATTTCATCCTGACGCAAAACTTCATCGATACGTTGCGCGGCACGAATCGCGTCATCAGGCCGAAACTGCAAAACAGGTGTGCGCCGAGCACGTACTTGGTCGGCAATCACACTCTGCAGCCGCTTGCGATGATC
>RFMT01000393.1 GCA_009927565.1 Acidimicrobiia bacterium | reverse complement strand
CCGGCGCTTATTCACAATGTTTTGAAATATCTCGCAGAGATGCACTCTGGTCAGCAGGGGCAGTTATTCAAAGTCGACCCGAACGATTGGCAGGCGTGACAACTGGCAGTGATTCACCACAATTGCCGGGCATGCAACCGATCGAAAAATCGATCTGTGATCTTTGGTCGACTGGTATTTCTATTGACGGCCATCCAACTCACTTTGTGCGCAGTCAGTTGAGCCAACTTGGCGTTGTCGTAGCCAGCGAACTACAAAAAGTTGAGAACGGTTCAAAAATATTCGTCGGCGGGGTGATCACTCATCGCCAGCGGCCATCGACTTCGCGAGGCGTAACTTTTTTTAGCCTCGAAGACGAAACAGGTTTGATCAACGTCGTAGTTTCGCAAGGTTGCTTTAAGAGATTTCGCCATGAGGCGATCAATGCCTCGGCTCTTCTCGTGCGCGGAAGAATTGAGTCTTCGCAAGGTGTGGTCAACATCATCGCCGAACACCTGAGCGAGTTAAAAATTGCTACTCGAGGTGTTAGTTCAAGAGATTTTCGCTGATGCAGCCATGACACCAAGCAGAACAAACACGACACCAGCCAGATATCGCTGAATGAACGGCAATGCTTTGCCTTTGAGCAAAGTTTCACGCAGCGAACTCGCAGTAAGCGCATAGATGCCGTCTGTGATAAAACCGCACGTAACAAAAATCACGCCGAGCAACAAAGACTGCAATGCATTTGAGGCTTTACCCGGATCAATGAATTGCGGTAAAAACGAAAGAAAAAACAATGCAACTTTCGGGTTCAGCGTGTTAACGACAAAACCTTGACGAAATGCTTGGACTTTAGTTATCGAACCTGCTGTTGTGTTCATCACTTGAGGTTGGCGCAAAATGGTTCGCAGGCCGACGAGCACTAAATATGATGCACCAAGATATTTGACGAGATTGAAGGCGTTCTCGGAAGTTGCCAAAATTGCCGAAAGCCCTATTGTCGCTGCCAAGACGTGCATCAGCGTGCCAAGTTCAAGACCGAGAACCGAAGCCAGACCAATCGATCGACCACTGGCGACGCTTCGGTTGATGATGTAGATAACTGCAGGCCCAGGAATCACGAGCAACGCCACAGATGCGATTGCAAACGAAACTAACGAATTGACGTCGGGCATTTATTGTGCGCTATTCGGCTGGCTGTTCA
>RFMT01000324.1 GCA_009927565.1 Acidimicrobiia bacterium | reverse complement strand
CTTTTATCCGATCAAACACCTGATCTGGCGAACCTAAGCCGTCAACGACGTGTAGAGTTCCCCGTCCCTGATAGTAAGAAATCAGCGGAGCAGTCTGGGTCTCATAGACATCTAGACGCTTATTTATCGCCACCGGCGAATCATCGGTTCTCTGAACGACTGAACCGCCACATTTTTCGCACTTCCATGGGTTCGGCTCTTTGCCGGTCGCGGTATAAATAGCGTCGCAACGCTCGCAAGTTCTGCGCGAAGAAAGCCGACCTACGACAATTTCCCGCGCAACATCAAGGTCAATCACAAAACCTATGGGTCGTGCTTGAGTAAGGGCGTCAAATGCAGTGGCCTGACCAATGGTGCGCGGAAAACCGTCGAGTACAAAACCCGCAGTTCTTGCATCTTCTTGCCCGATTCGACCCTGAACTAACGAGACCATCAAGTCATCATCGACCAATTCGCCACGATCTAAAACCGCTTTGGCTGCGCGACCCACGACAGAATCTTGTTTCACGGCGTTGCGCAGCATCTCACCTGTCGAAATATGAGGCACTTCAAAATATTTTGCAAGCCGAACACTTTGGGTACCCTTACCAGCGCCTTGACGACCGAACATGATTATTCTCACTCCAGCACTCATGAGTTTTTCGTTCCGATCCTGTGGCCAATAAAAATTTGTTCGAAGTTGACTGACTCGAAATTATTGCTTAAGGAAACCTTCGTAGTTACGTTGCATCAACTGACTGTCAATCTGACGCATCAGCTCTAAGGCAACACCAACTGCGATCAACACTGTGGTGCCAGCAAACGGAAACGAACTCACGTTGCCGACCCACAAAACGATGTATGGCAAAATCGCGATTACCGCTACGAACATCGCGCCCGGCAATGTGATGCGATTGACCGTCTTGGCCAAAAATGATTCGGTCTGTTGACCAGGTCGAATACCAGGAATAAAACCACCTTGCTTGCGCAACTGATCTGCTTGCCGAATCGGGTCGAAAGCAATCGAGTTATAAAAGTACGCAAAGGCGATGATCAGCAGCGCAAAAACCGTGACGTACAAGAGGTTTTGGCTGTTGATCAAGTATTGATCAACGAAGCGAGCAATTGATCCACGCCAGCCTTCGCCACTGCCCAACATATTCGACATCAAAACAGGCAACAACAAAACAGAACTTGCGAAGATAATCGGCACTACACCTGACTGGTTAACTTTGAGCGGAATATACGTGTTCTGCCCACCATACATTTTGCGACCGACCACTCGTTTTGCGAATTGCACCGGCAACCTGCGCTGCCCCAACTCGACACGTACCACCGCGAGAATGATCGCAATTGTCAGCGCGATCAAGATAACAAACACCAAAGTCTTTCGTGTCTGCAAAAGTGAGTAATAGCTGTATGGCAAATTACTGACGACCGAGGCAAAAATTACCATCGACATACCGTTTCCGATGCCGCGCTGACTTATTAGTTCACCCAACCACATCAACAATGCCGTGCCGGCAACAAGAGACGGAATAACAAGTAGCGCTCGGGGCATAAACGGATCGAGCAAAACTACATCTGGCGCTTTGCGACTCGCGCCGAAAAACGCCGAACCTCGGCCTTGACCAAAAATAAACGTCAAGCCAGCACCTTGCAATGTCGCAATGCCAATCGCCACGTAGCGCGTCCATTGGGTGATCTTTCGTTGGCCAGTCGCACCTTCTTGCTGCCATTGTTCAAGTTTCGGAATCACGACAGTCAACACCTGCATGATGATGCTCGAGGTGATGTATGGCATGATGCCAAGTGCAAAAATCGAAAAACTACCGAACGCGCCACCCGAGAACAGGTTCAAGAAACCGAGAGCACCTTGCGACTTTGACGCCTCGCGTAACTGACTTACCGCCTGCGCATCGACGCCTGGCACTCGCAACGAAACACCCAGGCGATAGACAAGCAACATCGCCAACGTGAACAATATCTTGTTTCGAAGTTCGGTGACCTTAAAAATGTTGCCTATCTTTGCCACAAATTTACCTCGTTATTTTTCTAGAAGCAGGCCAATGCGAACTGTACTAGCGATTCGTGAACTGACTGCCCTTGGCTGGAGGTCGAACACCCTTATATGTTGGTGGCAAAATCACAACTGAACCGCCAGCGGCAACAATTGCGTCTTGAGCCGACTTTGAAACGGCGTGCGCTGAAACTTTTACCGCACGAGTTATTTTTCCACGACCCAAAACTTTTATCATCTGCCCTTTGTGAGCGACGCCACCCGACACAAGTTTTGCGGGATCAACTTCGCTTGCGCCCAGAGACTCAATCGCGTCAAGATTGACCGCGTAATATTCGACACGAAACGGGTTATTGAAACCTTTAAGTTTTGGTACGCGCTGTTTAAGTGGCATCTGTCCACCTTCAAAACCACGAGCAACCGTGTTTCGCGCATATTGACCTTTAGTGCCGCGACCAGCAGTTTTTCCACCCTTGCCACCGGTGCCACGACCGACGCGCTTGGGCTTCTTTCGTGCTCCGTAGCGAGGTCCGATTTCATCGACGCGCATGTCTATGCTCCTTTTTTGCTTACTTCAATAAGGTGAGGCACTCGCGCGATCATGCCGTGAATTTCTGGTCGATCAGGCAATGTGTTGACGTCACCAATTTTGCGCAATCCCAACGCACGCATCGTGGCTTTCGTCTTTGGCATGATGCCAATCTGTGAGCGAACTTGCTTGACCACAACTGTTGCACCAGTGTGAGCTTTGCGAGTCGCCTTAACAGCAACAGCTTTTTTCGC
The DNA here is from genome assembly GCA_009927565.1 of Acidimicrobiia bacterium. Lineage (GTDB taxonomy): Bacteria > Actinomycetota > Acidimicrobiia > Acidimicrobiales > Ilumatobacteraceae > BACL27. The sequence continues at coordinate 902 of RFMT01000324.1, read as the reverse complement.
TGCAGCCTTTTTGGCTGGCTTGGCGGTTTTCTTTGCAGTTGCCATGATTATTTTGCTCCGAGACTCGAAATAGTTTTCTTGCGCTCTGTATAGGCGCGCAACATACCTTTTGGTACGAAATCTTCAGCTGGTAAACCGCGACGCTTGGCGACTTCGTCAGGTCGTTGCAGACCTTTCAAGCCGTTGATCGTGGCTCGCGCAACGTTGATCGCGTTCGGCGAGCCCAAAACTTTTGCCAAACATCTTTGATGCCGGCTTCTTCGAGAATTATTCGCGCAGCACCACCAGCGATAACACCAGTACCTGGCGCAGCAGGCTTAAGCATCACTCGACCTGCGCCATTGATGCCGATCGTTGCGTGCGTAATTGTCGTGCCGGCGAGAGCAACATGAAAAATGTTGCGCTTTGCTTCTTCGGTGCCCTTTTGAATCGCCAAAGGAACTTCTTTTGCTTTGCCATACCCCAAACCAACTCGCCCGTTGCGATCACCGACTACGACAAGTGCAGTGAAAGAAAAACGACGACCACCTTTTACAACTTTTGCGACACGGTTAATGTGCACGACGCGCGAATCACCAATTTCGCCAACCTTTGCTGGCGGACGCGGCTCACGCTTTTCGCGTGGCTCGCGACGATCACGTCGATCGCGACGTCCGGTCTCTTCTGCGCCAGGTATTGCAGGAACTTGATTTACATCAGTCATTTAAAACTCCAGGCCTTCTTCTCGGGCAGCTTGCGCTGCGGCTGCAATACGTCCGTGATACAAAAAACCACCACGGTCATAAACAACTTTTGTAACTCCAGCCTGTTTGGCACGCTGTGCAACTGTCTTGCCAACTCGTTTGGCGGCGTCAACCGTCGCGCCCGAACCAGATTTGCGAAACTCAGCCTCAAGCGACGAA
>RFMT01000341.1 GCA_009927565.1 Acidimicrobiia bacterium | reverse complement strand
CGATCGCACCTTCTGATCTCGTGCGTATCAGCGGTGGCGTCATCACCGACCTGAAGCGTGCATAACTAGTGAAGTAGCCTTTAGTTGTGTCCGATAGAGCAGTTTTAATTCAACGAGCTGCTAAAAGTGCCCGTCAACTTCGGCGCTTGAATGTTGTGACGCTATGCGTGGCTGTCGTTGTGTATTTGGGGCTCGTGACAATTGCGTTATTCGAAGATGTTGCTCCGCTGATTGTCTTTAGTTCGTGCATCATGTTGGCCGAATTATTGGTGTTTCAGATTGTTCGAACTTTGAGCGATCATCTTGATCTGATGCGGTGACGTCGTCACCGACTTAAAGCAGAGTCAGCGCTGACTTTTGGTCATATCAAGCGACACTCGAGCAGGCAAGAAACGGTATGCAAGTAGCGACCCAAGAATGGCGATGACGCCGACTGTCGTGCACGCGGCTTGAAATCCGTCAAGAAATGCAGAGCTCGCAATTTCGCGAATTGCATCTGTCAGAGTCACGTCACCGATTTGTTCTGAAACTGCGAACGCCGCGCCAACTGATTCTTCGGCTGCAGACAATGCAGTGTCAGGCAAATTAAATGGTGTGAGTAACTCGACGATCTTTGGCCCGTATGTTGTTGCAAAAACGCTGCCGATTATCGCGACGCCAAGCGTGCCACCAACTTCGCGACTCGTGTCGTTGATTGCCGAGCCGACGCCGGCCATTTCGCGCGGCAACGAGCCCATAACCGACTCAGATGAAGGGCTGGTAACGAGCGCAAGACCACATGCCATCAAAACCATGCTGCAAACAATCGGACCGAAGTATGCGGAGTCAGCGTCTTGAGTGCCAACCCAAACAATTGCAATGCCCATTAGTAAAAGACCAATTGGCACGATGCGTTTTGGGCCGAAGCGAAGCGCAAGTCGTGCAGCAAGTGGCGAAGTGACTCCCGCACCAACTGCGAATGGAAGTGTGCGTAAACCTGATTCAAGTGGCGGGTAGCCGCGCACAAATTGAAAATATTGAGTTACCAAAAACGTGAAGCCAAAAAGCGAAAAGAATGCGATTGCAATTGAAGATGTCGCCGCTGTCACTCGCATGTCGCGAAAAACTCGAACATCGAGCAGGGGGTGCTCGGTGTCAAGTTCGCGCCAAATGAATGCGGCGAGCAAAACTACAGTGCCGACGAAACCAGCGAATGTCGCAGTGCTTGTCCAACCACGGTGTGGTCCTTCGATAACTGTGTAGACAAGCAGCGAAACAAAGGCGATTGAAAGCAAGAAACCCGCGAAGTCGAGCCGTTCGGCGCTGGGGTCTTTTGATTCTGGAACGAAGCGCCACTGAAGAATTAAAGCGACAATGACGATTGGAATGTTGATGAGGAATACTGATCCCCACCAAAAATATTTGAGCAGCAGACCGCCCGTGACGGGACCAAATGCAACAGCGGCGCCTGAAACTGCAGACCACACGCCGATTGCTTTTGCGCGTTCAACTGGGTTGCGAAACACGTCGATGAGAATTGCCAGCGTGCCGGGAAACACGAGTGCGGCGCCGATTCCCATAAGACCGCGTGCGGTGATGAGTGCGCCTGTTGTGTCGGTGAAGGCAGCCCACGCAGAGAATAAACCGAAAAACAACATGCCGATTTGCACCATTAACTTGCGACCGAATCTGTCAGCGAGCCCACCGCATGCGAGTAGCAAACCTGCGAAAACTAAAGCATATGAATCAACGATCCATTGCAGGCCGCTTGTTGTAGCGCCAAGTTCGCGAGCCAGAGTCGGTATCGCCACATTGATGATTAGGTTGTCGACAACAACCAAAAAGACAGATAGACAAAGGATCGTCAAAATCCACCAGCGCAGTGCGTGCACTTTGCTGTCGGGGTGAGTGAGTTCGACGTGATACGGGTCGTTGTTTGACATAGACACTGTCTAGTCGGAAAACTTGATAGTGTCAAGTCGTGGCCCCAAAGGCAATGGCGCAGACTCTTCGCGAAAAAGTGATTAAGGCTGCCGTTAAATACGTTGCCGAAAATGGCCCTGATGGTTTGTCGTTTCGGCAGATTGCCGCCGACGCTGGTGTTAGTCACCAGGCGCCGTATCACCACTTTGGCGACCGCAGTGCAATCTTCAACGAAATTGCCTTGGATGGCTTCAAGAGATTTTCAGCAGCAATTAGTGGTCCGCCACGGGCTGACGAGGCCAGTGAAATTTGCGTGCGGGTTTGTGAGCGATATGTTGACTTCGCAATTGCAAACAAAGGTCACTTTCGGGTCATGTTTCGTGCCGACTTGTGTCAGATCGATGAATCACCAGAAACCCAGAAAGCCGCCGACGATGCGTTTGATACGTTGCTCAGTGCGGTTAGCGAAATGGTTGGAAAATCTGCGTCGATCGATGAAATTCGTGTTCAAGCAACAACGATGTGGTCGTTAGCCCACGGGTTGGCAACGCTAATTATTGACGGACCTCTCGAAAAGAAGATTGGAAAAGTTAGTGACCGACGCGCTTTGGTACGTAGTGTCGCTCAACGCGCTGCCGAAGGTTTTAGGTGAGGTTAAAAAAATTATTCTGAGTTGAAGATTTGGCGATTCAGAGAAATCGGCGAACTTCGATGCGACGGTTACATGCCTTCGAGGCTTCGGCGGCGAGTTCGTGTGCGAGCGCGTCGGTTGCGGCGTCGATGATCCAAAAACCTGACATGTACTCGCGTGTTTCATTTATTGGACCATCAGATATGAGAGCCGCGTCGCCGCGATTATCGAAAACTTTTGCATCACGGGGCGCGACAAGACCTGCTGCCATCAGTCGCTGGCCACTCGCGCCGATTTTGTCGTTGAATGCATTAATCGTGACTGCCTCTTCGCGAGTACCTGAGTTTGTCTCAGTGTCAATCACGGCAAATAAATAACGCATCAGTCAAGCCTTTCAGAACAAATGTCAAATTTATCGTTTCTAATTGTTTGTGAGCTCGTAGTCGAGGGCGGCGGTTTGGTTTGCGCCATCGGGGCAATGCTCGGCTGAATTGCGTGCAATCTTGAAGCCTGCACGTTCAGCGGTTGCTCGAGAGGCGATATTGGTTTCGGCGATTACGGCACGCACTGTATGCACTTGGCCAAGTCGCTTGGCAATTGATGGCAAAATTCTCAAAGCTGTTGACGCCGCGCCTGTGCGCCGCGCCTCGGGTGCAGTCCAATAACCGACCGTCGCAATACCATCGTTGATGTGGTGAACGCCGGCGACACCCGCAGGTTTGCCCGTGCGCGAGTTGATGATTGCGTTTGCCAATAGTTCTCCGTTTTGATCGACGACAAATGAGTTTGCGTGTTCGCGCGTATACGGTCGCGGCACTCTTGTCCATCGCTGCACTTCGACATCTTGACAGGCGTGGTAAATCCAGTCGGCATCACTTGACTGCAACGGACGCAGTCGGTGGGTGAGAAGATCAAAGTAAACCTGCACGATCTGAGTGTCGTCGGTGATCGTTTCGCCAATTCGCGACCAATAGTCGCTATGGCTTGCGCGAAAGTCGGCGGCATTGAGGTCGCCTTCGGCCTCAGCCAATGCAAACTCATCGGGCACGTCAATGAACCGAGAAACTTCGACTCGGGAGACGTACAAAGTCGCAACGTGATTGTCGCTGTTGTCGAGCATCGCTAAACATTCGCCAGCACTTTCGATCGGCTCTGACTCTTTCGCGTAGTCGTCGAGTAGGCCAGCGGTGGCGCGCTTGTTTCCGCTGACAATAAAGTCGATCAGTCGCGCCCGACTTTCACCAGGGGTGCCAAACTCGATTGAACGAAGGTTGTCCACAACTTTGAACACGTTGCGGGCTCGCTATTTCTTGGTGATTTCGGCGATTCGTGCTTTGGCGATCGCTTGCATTAACCCTGAGTCAACTTTCCAGTCAAGGGGCACAAGAAACGTATGTTTTTTAAGCTCATACTTTGCGAGGCGAGGTGAAATGCTTTTGAGCACCGCGGTACTAAACGGATTCAGAGTCAAGTGGTTTTTCGAAACTGAAACTCCGACGACGTAGCCGGTCCCAATGCGCAACATCGGTTGATTCCACGCCATAACAAGTTCAAGATTTTTATGTTTGGCCGTGACTGCGGCGAAAATCTTTTTGATCGTCTTTGCGACTTGCGGGTCGATGCTTTTGAAATAGTTTTCGGGTGTGCCAAATTTGTTAGAAGATTTTGACCCGCGGTGGTACATCACGAGCGCATTTGCGTGTGCCTGGCTGAAACCATGGTTCTCGCGCAAGAACGCGATTTGCTCTGGGTATTTTGTCGTCGCTAAATCTTTCAGGCGTTTCAACCAGACGGAAACTTTTTCACCGTGCTTCTTTTCGATCGCTGCAAAGTGCTTGCTTCGATCAGAATTGGTCGCTGGCATTTTCTTTTACGCGAGGATTAAGAGGCGAGCGAGCCTGCGAAAACCTGCCAGGCGAGAAGTGACTTTGCCACGAGGCTGAGCACGATGTAGGTGCGTTCGCCGCGCAAATAATTTGCCCATTTACCCTGTGCTTTGTATTGCTTGTATTGCACGATTGCGAAGCAGTTGAACAAATAAACAACGAGATCACAATGCCGTAGACAAAACCTGGCGTGGTTGACTCTGTTGGACCTTTCGGCGTGAGAATGTTCACGAGCGTTGCCAACCAAGGCACGATGCCGGCAATGCAACCAAACCAGAACGGCAACAAATCTCCGTCGCCGGGTGTCGTGTATTTCTCCTGAAGCCATCCGAACAAAATCATGCAGACGTTCACGCTGGCGATGCCCATCAATGCGATGTAGTCGGCGGTGCCATTGAGTTGCAAAATGACGATGATCATGATCGTCGACGACAACGAATATTCGACCCACCTAAAAACGTTGATGTGGTTTTTTAAGCCGGCCGTGTATCTGCCAAACATCGCTGGCGAACTGATAAAAAAGTGAAAAAATGCCGAGAGCGCCATGAACGCCGCAACCATGTATCCAATTTTCAAATTAAACAAATTGATTGGATCAGAAAAGTTGCCCGTGCCAGGTGCGTCGGTCAAATAGATCGCATTCACAGGTAGTTTCGCGTCGTTGGCCAAGAACAAAATCGCTAGAAGCGATGCCAAGTGCAGCGCACCTGCGATCAAGTTCAGGCGCTTTAGTTTGCTGATTTCGGTGTCTATCGTTGTGTTCACTTCAGTCTCCAGTTGCTTTTGCTTTGCGGATGTGCCCAACATCTTCACTTTATTACATTCGCGGTTAGCGTTGCTTCATGTTTTCAAATGAACTTTTTCTTAACGAACCGAAGTACGAGTTAATTCACACTCGCCAATATCGGGTTCAGGCGTTTCGCATGTCAGATGAGCGGTTCTTGCTGCGCGGGGCGATAGTCGACGAGAAACCTGCGGGTCTTTATATAGAAAATGATCCTGATCCAATTTGGATGCACCACATGATTGTTGAGTTGCAGATTGTTTATCCGACGTTTTTGATTGAAAAGGCGAGTGTTGAGTTCAAAAACCATCCGCATCTCGGTTGCACAAACATCACCGACCACTACAAAAAACTCGAGGGAATGTCGATCGCGCGTGGTTTTAATGCCAAGGTGCGTGAACTTTTTGGTAGTTCGCGCGGTTGCACGCACATTGGCGCGTTGCTCGCTGCGATGGCGCCGGTTGCAA
>RFMT01000005.1 GCA_009927565.1 Acidimicrobiia bacterium | reverse complement strand
GGGGTTTGGCGTTGACATAGTAAATAGGTGTCGTCGCCGAGAACTTTTTCACTGTTATATCTTAGAGTTTTCAGGTTGCGGCTGACTGTTACGAGTTTGATTCGGTGTCGTCGCGAAGTTGCAATGCGAGTTCGTAGACAGTGCGTTTGGCGACACCGAATCGCGCTGAAACTCGAGCCGCAGAATCTTTACGGCTAACGCCTTTGGCAATTTCGGCGCGAATCGCCTCGAGAAGTTCTTCGTTTGTTGGCGGTGCTGGTGGCTTTGCGGGTTCAAGAATGATTACAAACTCACCACGTGGTTCGGTTTTAGAAAAGTGCATGTTCGCATCTTGAAGTGTGCCACGCCATATTTCTTCGTGCAGTTTTGTGAGTTCACGCGCAATTACAACTCGGCGAGTTGCGCCACATGCTGTTGTCAGATCGCTCAAAGTTTTAACAAGTCGATGGGGCGCTTCGTAATAAACAGTCGTTCTAAATTCGGTTGTTGCCATCGCCAATCGCTCGGTTCGTTCAGCGCCACTACGCGGCAAAAAACCCTCGAATACAAAGCGCGAAGTTGGCAGACCACTCGTCACGAGAGCCATCGTCAGCGCCGACGGTCCGGGTATTGCAGAAACATTTAAACCGGCATTGACAACTGCAACAACAAGTCGTTCTCCCGGGTCGCTGATGCCCGGTGTGCCTGCATCTGTGATCAGCGCAACCGATTTGCCTGATGCGACCAGACCGACAATCTCTTCGCGGGCGTCATACTCGGTGTGCTCGTTGATCACGATTAGTTTTTTGCCCGAGACGCCGAAGTGGCTCAGCAGTTTGCCTGAGTGACGCGAATCTTCGCAGCAAATAATCTCTGCTTCTTTTAACGCGTCAACTGCTCTTTGCGACATGTCACCGAGATTGCCGATCGGCGTAGCAACAAGCAAGAGAACACCACTACTCGTCGCTGTTCGCGAGTTGTGCGAAGATTCGGTCGTCATGTGCGACGCGCTTCAAGTGTGTGGCCCACTGCGAGACCCCAGTTCTCGAAGGTGCCAGCGCTTGCTTCAAGAACATGTTTGGCCTTGAGCACCGGCATCGCGATGCGCATTGGATTTATCTTCGAAATCTTTATGACCCGCATCTTTGCGTCAAGATAAGCGACGTCAAGCGGTTGCTTGACACCAAAAGTATGAATCCATTTGCAAGAGTCGATCAACAGCGGTGTGTCAATTTCTGTTTGACCGATTAGACCGCGGCGACGTGACACGGCTGTTTCGGCGATGTTCAAACTTGAGAGTACTTGCGCCTGACAAACAAGCCAGCCAGTTTTGAATTCAATGGCTTTACTCATATTTATAGAGTATGCGTTTATAGAGTGTGCGCGTTAAATGATATGGGTCTTATGTATTGTGGCGAATTTCTAAAGTGTCGCCATCAACGACTTCGTAGTCTTTGCCTTCAACACGAATTTTGCCGAGATCTTTTGCCTTGTTCCATGAGCCAATGCGCAAAAGTTCGTCCCACGCAATCACATCAGCGCGAATGAATCCGCGTTGCAGATCACTGTGAATTTTGCCGGCGCATTCGGGGGCCTTCGAACCTGCGTGAAACGTCCAGGCACGAGTTTCTTTTTCGCCAGTTGTAAAAAACGTACGCAAACCGAGCAGGTGATAAGCCGAGCGCACCATTCGCGGCAGTGCACCTTCACCGAGGCCAAGTGCCTCGAGCATTTCTTTGCGATCTTTGGCGTCAAGTTGAGCAGCCTCGGCTTCAAGTTGCACGCTCATGCCCAGAACTTCAACTTGGCTGGCACTCGCAGAACCAGGTGGGGCAAGTTCTTTACGCACGAGATCTTCGAATTCTGGAATTCGCGCCAAGTCGTTTTCAGCGACGTTGACAACGGCCAAGACTCGTCGCGTTGTCAGCAAAAAGTGCGGGGCCAGAAGCGCCAAGTCGTCTTTTGAAAGTGTCGCACGATAGAGCGGTCGGCCCTCGGCCAAATTTTCTTGCGCGCGAGTCAGCGCCCCAAGTTCTTCTTCGAGAGACTTGTCCATTCGCGCCGCTTTTTGCATCCGATTGATTTTTGTTTCGACAGATTCGAGGTCGGCGAGTGCGAGTTCGATCTCGAGCACACGCAAATGTTCGAGCGGG
>RFMT01000381.1 GCA_009927565.1 Acidimicrobiia bacterium | reverse complement strand
AGAGCGGCATGCGTGTGCGGGCTCGTCTCGCCGATGCAAGTGCGGGGCGATTGAACGAATTCATGGTAAAAAAATGACTCAAGGGTTCACTCCACCGCCGTATCCCTACGACAGGCTCGATAAGTTCAAATCACTTGCCGACAAATTCGACGGCGGACTAGTCGACCTCTCAATTGGCACGCCCTGCGATGCGCCGTCGCCTGCGGTTGTTGCGGCACTGTCGGCTTCGAATAGCGAGCGTGGCTACCCGCCAAGCATCGGCACCGAGGCATTGCGCAGTGCGGCACAGTCGTGGATGCAACGCAAGTTTGATGTTTCAATTCCGACATCGCAAATTGCGGCTTGCATTGGTAGCAAAGAGTTCGTTGCCACTACGCCCCAGTACATGAAATTGCGAACTCCAGATCGTGACACAGTTTTGTTTCCGGCCGTTTCGTATCCGACATACGAGATGGGTGCAATCTTGGCGGGTTGCCGACCGGTTGCAGTGCCAATGACATCATCTGGCGGCCTTGATGTCGACAAGATTTCCACAAGCGATATCAAGCGCGCGCTGATGATTTGGTCGAATTCGCCGAACAACCCGACTGGTGATCTTGACGACCTGAAATCTGTAGCCGCTTGGGGTCGCAAAAATAGCGTGCCTGTCTTTAGCGATGAGTGTTACGTCGAGTTCACTTGGTCACGCCGACCAGAGTCGATTTTGCAGCATGGCATCGACGGCGTCATCGCGTTGCATTCGCTTTCAAAGCGTTCAAACTTGGCGGGTTTGCGTGTCGGTTTTTATGCGGGCGACAAAGAAATCGTCAACTATTTGAAAGAGGTTCGAAAGCACGTCGGCATGCTGGTGCCCGGGCCGACCCAGGCCGCCGCGGTTGTTGCGCTAAACGACGATGCGCATGTCGCCATACAGCGCGATGTTTATCTGCGTCGTCTCGAAACACTGGCAACTGTCTTAACAAAATGGTCTGGATTCAAAGTTGATTTGCCAAGTGGTGGCTTCTATTTATGGTTCGACGTCCAAGATGGCTGGGCATTTGCCGAAAAACTTGCAAATGAAGGTGGAGCGCTTGTAAGCCCTGGCGATTTTTATGGAGCAGGTGGCGCAAATAATGTTCGTGTTGCTGTAGTTGCGCCAGATGCGAAGATCGAACTTGTCGCCAAGCGTCTTGCGAAAAAGTAAAATTGAAGTATGAGAATCATCAAAAAAGCAGTTTTCGTTCTCGGGGCGTGTTCGCTATTTGCAAGTTGCGGTTTTAGTGTTGGTGAAGAAAACACTTGGGATGTAACCCAGCCAATTGAAACTGGCGTCACCGTAGAAGCCACGGGTTCGATCAAGGTTGTCCCAGATGCAGTGCAGTTCAATTTTTCGGTTTTCGCCATAAACGCCACGTCGAGCGGTGCGCTTGAGCGGGCAACTGGGTTGGCAAGTAAAGCCCGAGCGGCCCTATCTGAATCAGAAATCGACAATGACGACATTGCCACGCAGAGCATCAGTATTTATCCCGAATATTCGTACTCACAAGATGGCAAACAAGATTTAATCGGCTTTCGCGCAACACAATCGTTTGCGGTGACCTTGCGTGACACTGCAACTGCCGGTGAAGTAGTTGATGCAGTTGTTGCAAGCGTCGGCACAGACTTATCGATCGACACGCTCACGCCAATTTTGATCGATTCGAAAGATGCGGCTGAACAGGCCCGTGAAACCGCGATCAAACTCGCGAAGAAAAAAGCAGAGGACTACGCCGATCTGCTTGGCGTAGATCTCGGCAATGTCATTTCGGTGCGCGAGTTTGCAACTTCTGGTGTGACACCACAACCATGGCTGCGTGCGGATTTAGCGGTTGGTGAATCTTCCAAGACCGTCGTAGATCTTGGCACCCAAGAAGTTTCAGTGACTGTCGAAGCTCGCTGGGCGTTCGCCAGCGACAACTAAACGAGACGTTAACTAAATAACCAGATCGAGTTGCATCACGGTGTGGTGCAAACCGAGAAATATCGTGTCGCGTACTTTGCGCCAGCCTTTGCTTAGATACCAGTCTTGCGCGTGCTCTGTATACAAAAACAATTTCTGATGACCGAGCGTGCGTGCCCGAGAAGTCACGTGTTCTACCAGCGCCGACCCGGCGCCGTTTTTACGTGCGTTGGGTGTGACAAATACTGCCGCTAACCACGGGCCAGGTTCGGGGGCGTCAGGCAATTCGTCATTGTCGACAAGAGTGGCAACACCAAGCAACCTGTCGTCATCGTCAACGGCTGCATAAATCTCAATTAATGTGTCGGGTTTGCTGGCAGCAAGTTTGTATTGATCCAAGTAAGTCTGCACTGTGTCGCTCGGAAACTCGTGGTGCCAGGCGTTAAAAGACCACTCGGCGGCAGTCTGCCAATGGTGTGGGTGTTCGGCTAGCGCCACAACTTTGAAAGAAATCATCGCTTTATCCTAAGGTTTTAGCGATGGGCGATATCTCTTCTCACAAAGGGATAAGCAGTGAGTATCTATCTCGGGTTCTCGCTCCGATTTCTGGTGTCGCCAAACTCAAAATCAAATCAATTATGCCAATTGGCACTGGACAGATGGCCGAGAGTTATCGAGTCAGTTTTTCGCAAGATTCTGGCGAAAAACTCGAAAGCGTCGTTGTCAAGGTGCCATCGCAAAACGAAAACAGTCGCAGCGCTTCTCGTGCAACTCGCTGCTATGAACTTGAAACCAGTTTTTATTCGTCTTTGCGAAATGACTTGAAAGTTGATGCCCCAAAATGTTTTCATGTTTGGTATGACGCAAAATCTGATGACTTTGTACTCGTGCTTGAAGACATTAAAGATGCGACCCAGGGTGATCAGATCACCGGAGCGACAGTCGAACAGGCAGATGCAGCGATAAACCAACTCGTAAATCTGCATGCACCAATGTGGGGTTCTGAAAAACTCGAACAAATAGTTTGGTTGCCAAAGCACTCGGTAAATGTTGCAACAGGAACGGGCCAGTTGTTGCGATCGGTCTTTACTGGTTTTGCCGAGCGCTTTTCTAACAAAGTCAACGGTGAGATAATTAGTCTTGGCGAAAGACTCGTTTCAAAAATCGATCGGTATTACGCAGCATTTCCGACATTGCTCACGGTTGCACACCGTGATTTTCGGCTCGACAATTTATTGTTCACACCGCAAGGCGAAAAAATTGGCGTCAAGGTCGTCGACTGGCAGACCGTCGGCGCGATGCCCGGTGCGAGCGACTTAGGCTATTTCATCGGTGCAAGTTTCACGGTTGACCGCCGCCGTGATTACGAACAGATGCTGGTTCAGAGTTATTGCGAGCGCTTGACAGCCCAAAAAATTGCCGTTTCGAACAACGATATTTGGGCTCAATATCGTCTGCTTGGCACATCTGGCTACATCATGGCTATCGTCGCATCGATGCTCGTAAAGCAAACTGATCGCGGTGACGCCATGTTTGCCGTCATGGCAAACCGTCACGGTCAGCAAATGCTTGACCTCGAAACAGAAAAGCTATTCGCTTAGAAAACGAGACCCGCACATGACTAAATTCACCGCGCTCGACGAGAGATTTGCTCATCAGATACCTGAGCCGTTTCCGAATGTTTTGCATTTTCACCCAGATTGGCGTGAGAGTTTGTTTTTCATCATGCATGAGCGTGAGAAGCCTGGGGATGTTTTGATCTTGACACTTGCGCACTTTCCGTCCCGTCAAGAAATGGATTCACTGCAACTCGGACGGGTGGGTGAGTCGCCGATCATGGCCAGACACGCTCGCAAAGTTGAAGGTGATCAAGATAATTTTCAAGTCGGGCCAATCACGATCGATGTTGAAGAGCCGCTCAAGAAAATTCATTTGGTAGCAGCACAAAGCGCGCAGACTCCGGTGAGTTTCGACATCACCTTCACCGCACGCACCGCGCCCTATCAGCTTCGACGTGGCACGATGAAAGCAAAGTACGAAGTCATTTGGGATCAGTCGCACATGTTTCAAAGCGGCTTTTATAACGGTTCGTATACCTTTCAAGGCAAGACCGTTCAAGTCGACAATTGGTGGGGTCAACGTGACCATTCGTGGGGTGTTCGAGCCCATGCGCGATGTCCGCTGTGGATGTGGATGCCGATTCAACTCGAAGAGGGCATGCTCAGTGTTTGGCATTGGGAGTACCCGAACGGTGCACGTGTCTATACCGATGGATGTTGGGCGCCAAGCGATGGCAGCGAGCCCATACCTGTAATCGATTTTCAGCATGAACTTCATTGGCTGAATAGTTCGGGTAAGCCAATTTCTTACGAAAAGTTCGGTGACGACGTTGTTGGGTTGGCCGGCACTGTTGTGTTTACCTTGCAGGGTGGTCGCAAAATTTCAGTTGAGGCAACTGGTCGCTGGGCGCAGCGCTATAGCCAAATTGCAAACCGTGCAGACAATGTCCTTGGTGGCGGGTTGAGCGAGATGCAAGTAAAAACCTCTGACGGCGCGATGGGCACCGCGATCTTTGAAATAACAGGTCAGTTTCATCACAAATATTTTCCTATTGCCAGAGGTGCGAACTTTCCTCCTGATGGCGCGTAGCGATTTGAGTTCTATAAAGTGAAACCCAAACAAGCGTCTGAGATTACGCGCACAATAAATTCTTCGAACGATGCCCGCCGGTTCGACCCGGAAGATCTAGTACGTGTGCGTCGCGGTTTTATCGCCGCGCGTACAGAGCCAACTATCACCGACGAAAGAGGTCGTAAAGTAATTGACACTGGTTCATACGAATTTTTGCGTGATGGGCGAGAATGTCCCGACACTGTTAATCCACATCTTTGGCGACATGCTACGCTCAATGCGCACCACGGTCTATTCGAAGTTGCGCCAAATGTTTGGCAAGTACGTGGTTATGACATTCAAATATAACTTTCATCAAAGGCGCAACGGGCTGGGTAGTAATTGACCCGTTGACCTCGGACAGCACGGCCCGCGCAAGTCTTGAACTGCTGTCACAACATGTTGAACGCCGACCTGTCAGTGCCGTGATCTACACACATTCACATGCCGACCACTTCGGGGGCGTTCTCGGCGTCACAACCAAAGCCGATGTCGAATCTGGCAAGTGTCAGATAATTGCGCCTGTCGGTTTCTTGCACGAGGCAATTGCCGAAAACGTGATCGCTGGCGTGGCGATGAGTCGTCGAGCGACATATCAGTTCGGTCCATTGTTGCCAGCTGGTCCGCAAGGTCATGTCGATAGTGGGCTTGGCAATTCTGTGCCAACTGCGGCGCCATCATTGTTGGCTCCGACTCGTGATATTACGCATACAGGTGAAGAACTCGTAGTTGACGGGGTGCGAATTGTGTTTCAGCTCACACCCGAAACCGAAGCACCCGCCGAGATGAACTTTTTCTTTCCAGATTTTGGATGGCTATGCATGGCAGAAAATTGCTCGCATACCATGCATAATTTGGTGCCGATTCGTGGTGCACTCGTGCGCAACGCTTTGAATTGGTCTAAGTACATAAATGAGAGCATTGAACTTTTTGCCGACAAAACTGATGTGCTGTTTACCTCGCATACTTGGCCGCGTTGGGGTCGTCAAGATGTGCGCGACTTTCTGACATTGCAGCGTGATCTTTATCGCTGGATTCACGATCAAACGATGCGACATGCCAATCACGGAATGACGGCACTGGAGATTGCCGAAATGTTGGTGTTGCCAGACGAGTTTTTAGCCCATGAGCACACCAGAGGCTTTTATGGCGATCTCGTGCACAACATCAAGGCTGTGTATCAGCGCTATCTGAGTTGGTACGACGGCAACCCTGCCAACCTGAACAAACTTTCGCCGACTCAGGCGGGGGTCAAATATCTTGAACTCGCCGGCGGTATCGACGCGTTGCTTGACAGCGCACAAAGGTACTTTGACGTCGGCGAATATCGCTGGGTAGTTGAGCTTGTCAATCACGCGGTTTTTGCCGAGCCGACTAATCAGCGCGCACGAAACTTGCAAGCCGATGCGCTTGAGCAACTCGGCTATCAATCTGAGTCAGCGACTTTTCGTAATGCATATCTAATGGGTGCTCAAGAACTTCGCAATGGGCCTCCACCGCGAACCGAGGCGCGAGTTCGCGCGCGCAGTCTGATCAAGGCGATGTCAATAGAGCAGGTTTTTGACGTGCTCGGAGTGCGCGCAATTTCTGAAAATCTTGGCGGCATAGCGCTAGCGATTAACTGGTTGTTCACCGACATGGTGGGCTCATCCGACGAAAAATGGATTCTCGGTGTCTCGAACCGCACACTTTATGCAACCCGAGGGCGACACAGCGATTCTGCATCGGCAACCGTCAGAATTTCGCGCGATTTGTTTTTAGAAGTGATTGCGCAGACAACAACTTTTGTAGACGAACTAAAGAACGGCACGATCACAATTGACGGTGATGCTGGCGCAATGTTGACGATCTTCGGCAACCTAGATAATTTCTCGACCGGCTTTGCGATCGTCGAACCGTAAATTTAGTTTTTAGAGGCGACGTAAAACTGTTACGAGTTTGCCGTAAACGACAACTTCGTCGCTGTTGAACACCATTGGTTGCATCGAAGCGTTTGATGGCGTCAACGTGATGCGGCCGCCATTGCGCGAGAACGTTTTGATGGTCGCTTCGTCACCCGGAATGCCCGCGATGACGATGTCGCCATTGTTGGCTGTCGATTGTGAATTGCAAACAACAAAGTCGCCGTTCAAAATGCCAGCATCAATCATTGAATCTCCGCGCACACGCAACATAAATAGTTCGCCGTCGCCGGTGAAGTCCATTGGCAGTGGCACAAGTTCTTCAACATTTTCTTGGGCCAGAACGTTGACGCCAGCGGCAACGTCACCAACGAGAGGCACATGTTTTGTCGGGCGGTGCTCCATGGCGACGCCACTTGACGCCTCATAACGCACTTCAATCGCGCGAGGTTTTGTCGGATCGCGGCGCAGGTATCCGAGTTTTTGAAGTGCC
>RFMT01000006.1 GCA_009927565.1 Acidimicrobiia bacterium | reverse complement strand
TCGAAGCGAACCTGTCCGACGGCGAGTCCTGAAGCCTCTAAAACGTACATTTCACATGAGTTCGAACTGATTTTTTCAGCAAACCACTTCTTATGATCAGGCCACTGAATGGTTGATGTTGAAAGCGATTGCTCTCGAACAGCAGGATCATTTGCCCAATTAAAGAATTCAACACAGTCATCTGGTCGCGCAAGTCGCACTGCCAATTCAGACTCATCGCTTGGACAAATAACTTCGGCCACTCGTTCGCAACCCCTGCCATCAACAAGAATTTGTCCTCTTTCGATTTGATCAAACAAAGACGCGTACTTGGTTTTTGTTTCAATTACCGCGTTCCTTATTGCACCAGGCTTCAAGGATGATTGCGCACCCAGGTAAGTGACCAGACCATCACGTCCGAGTTTTTCGCAGGCAGAGTTCTGATTCTCAGCAATACTCACAACAATCGACGGAATCCCGAGACACATTCTTTCCCACGAAGTTGTGCCACCGGCTCCAATCGCCAAATCAGCAGTACTCATTATCCGCGCAAATTCTCGACCCGCATCGTAGATCTCGATATTCGCATCCAACTTGAGCGCAGCCTTACGGTCAAAGATCTTGTTTTGAGCCCCGACGACAATATCAACTGCTACATCGCTCATCTCGCTGCATGAAATTTCATTTATCACCTGTTGAGTCAAATTTTGTGGATCAGAACCTCCGCAAAAAACAAATATGCGCTTCAGTTCAGACGTTGGCCTTGTCTTCAACTCTCTTAATATTCGAAATTGCTCACCAATCAACGCAAGTCTTGGACCGAGCAGAAGTTCGCATGTCTTAGGAACAAACTTTTCAAACGATGCGGCAGATCGCTCAGAATAATTCTGGTCAATTAACAAGTCACAGTCATGTTCTCGACCAGAAAGATCTTCGATGACAGCAATTTTTGCTACATGAGGTCGTAAAAGTTGCTCCCATTCTTTACTGAGCTGGTAACTATCGACAATTAGCCACTCGGGCAGTTCGCCTTGCAGTGCTTGAATAGTTTGTTGGGCATCTTCTTGCTGATTTACAGGCTCGCCTACTGTCAGCATCGGCAACAACACCGTTGCAAATAGTCGATTTCAAGCGCTCGGAAACTCTTTGCTTCATCATCCCGGCAGACAAATGAAACTTCATTACCTCGACGTCGTAATACTTCTGCCAGGTTTATGCATCGAGACAAATGCCCAAACCCAACCTCCCCCGACGCATCAACTCTAAATACAATTCTCATATCCCGTAGCAACAATCTCCAAACACAATCAGTTCAGTCTCTTGAAACTTGAATGCGCGACAGGGCCTCTTAACAAAGTCATTACATCGAAGCCGTCTTCGCACTTCTTAATTATTTTGAATACTTCGTCAAGATTTTCGAAATAGCGCTCGACAAGCTCAGGTGTGTGTGCGACACTTGCATAAAAACTTGTCGATGCCAAGAAACCGCGAGCCAACATTTCCTGTGTAAGTAGGGTCTTGTATTCAAGTGCTTTAGCACTATTAAAACTAAATGCTGGAAGTGCTTTAATTCCCGAAAGCGAGATTAAAATCCCATATTTCTGCGCAAGTGCAGACCATCGACTTGCCACACTAATTCCAATATTCGTAACTACTTCCCAAGACTTTGTGCGCTCCATAACTTCTAAAGTCTTTAGTGCGGCAACAGGACCAATACGCTCAGTCCAAAAGGTGCTACTAATGAACGATGTCTGAGCCGACTCCATTATTTCGCGTCGGCCAATTACCGCGGTAATTGCATAACCGTTCCCCATTGCTTTACCGAACATTGCCATATCTGGTTCGACGCCATAAACCTTGTGCATACCACCAAACGACTGCCTGAACCCTGATGTGCACTCGTCGAAAATCAAAACAATTCCTCTTTGCGTAGCGAGTTCACGAACTTTTTCTAGAAACCCATGAGCCGGACCGAAGTTTCTTGAAACTTCCATCTTGATCACACCAACATCATTTTTTCGCACCAAATATTCAAGTCCATCGAAATCGTTATATACGAACGGCAAAACTGTGCCTCGAAGCTCTTCAGGAACTCCGTTTGGTTCAAGTCCTGGTAGCAAGTGACCGGCAAGATTTCTTTCATCGCCTAAGTTGGCGGCGAGATACCAGTCATGCCAACCGTGGTAGCCGCAGATCGCGACTTTTGATTTTTTCACCGCTGCTCGCGCGATACGAATTGCTATCGAGTTTGCCTCTCCGCCCGATCTGGCAAATCGGACCATATCCGCCCATGGATGCAATTCAACTAAGCGCTCAGCAAGATACACCTCTTCAGGGCAATTAAGAGTTGACATATTGCCATTGCTGACCACACTCCGAACGGCATCATCAACTTCATCGTCTCCGTAGCCGAGGATATTTGTGCCAATACCCATGATTGACATGTCGATGAATTCGTTGCCATCGAGGTCCCAAACTCGACAACCTTTAGCTTTACTGAAATATGCTGGCCAATAATCTGGCAAAAACATTTCGGATCGCTTGGAGAGCAGCATATTGCCCCCAGGAATCACCTGTTTTGCACGTCGCCATAGCTTTTGACCCGAACCCATCGAATCCCCTTCGTTACGTTTCAAATCAGAGTTTAGAAAAAAAATTTTGGGGTTCGATTCCTGTAGTTCAAGTACCTCAAGCCAACTAAAGTCGACTCGGGGAGAAAAATGTTCGAATACATTTTGAATTACTTCGAAGTCGGAATGTTCGTCAATAGTCCATCTTTTTGCCGAATTATCAACTGTAAAGTGCACCTTCTCGCGGACAAATCGCGATTCGGTGCGTAAAAACGGTGTGACATGTTCGCGGTCAAAGATAGCCGTCGCTCCGGCAAAAGCCGCTCGAAGAGCGGAAATTGAAAAAACTTCAACGTCTAATCCATCAGGGAAAGTAGGTGGATCAGTGTTACTCAAATAATCACAGCCAGAAGCGCAGAATTTTTCTACACAGAGGTCAACAATGCTTGAGTCAACTAAAGGGCAGTCTCCGGTAATTCGCACTACAACATCGGCGTTAAAAGCCTCTGCAGCACCCATGTACCGTGACAAAACATCAGACTCACTTCCCCGAAAATATTTGAAACCATTTTCTTTGAGGTGCTCCACTAAAACATCGTCACTTGATTCAGTTGAGGTAGCTACCACGATCTCGTCAAGACTCTTTGAAAGCGATAAACGATCAAGTAGTAACTGAATAACAGTTTTACCAACAATTACTTTCATTACTTTCTTTGGAAGGCGGCTAGAACACATACGTGCCTGAACGATCGCAACAACTTTCATACAATGCACCAACTCGCTGGATTTATAAGTTTAGGGTCAACTACAAAGTCATGTTTTGCGATTCGCTGCGGTCGCTCAGAAAACGCTTCAAAAACTTCAGACAAATTTTGTGCTGAGTCGACTCCGACTACTGCAAATGCGACTTTTTCATAGCTATTTACATGCTTAATACAATTCACCAAGGCGGACGTTCCGCTCAATTCTGCGAACCTGTTCCATTTTTCAAACGTTGCCTTCCATGGCTTAAAGAAATCATTATTTTGCGCAATCGCAGAAAGTAAGACACCCTGAAGAAACACAGATCTTGCATGTACTTCGACGCCCATTGACGCAAGTCGATCAAGCCATCCAGAGTCTTGAAGTCGATTATCAAAGACATTGATTGGTGCCTGAACAACGTCTAACTGAAATCGGCTTGTGATTAAATCAAGATCGCTCGGATCATAAATTGACACCCCAATTTTTTCCACCTGTCCCCGCGACTTAGCATCATCTAGGGCTTCATAAACTTCGTAACCAACCTCGCCAGTCAAGTCCTTCGAGTTGTGCACAAGCACAGTTTCGAACTCACTCAGTTTCAGCGATGAAAGTATCAAATCGATTTGGGTGCGAATGAAATATTTTATGTCCTCACAGTATTGAGGAACACTCAAAATTTTCGATACAACTCTCCAGTCACGAACACCAAGTTCTCCGAGTATCTTCTGACTTTCGCCGTATGCGTTCGCTGTATCAAGACATGTGACGCCTAGCGATTTTGCAAGTCCAAGTATCTCTGCGACAGAATTCTTAGACAACATTCCATGGGAATTGGCTACCCCATAATGCATCCCGAAGTTTGCTGTGCCAATGGCAATCTTTGGCATTGGGCAAATTTAGAAAATTGTTTGGTGACCGAGAGGGGTCATTAATTTTTGCACGACCTCAATTTGCTGAGCATCAGTAAGCAATGGATACATCGGCAAGCTGATCGCTTCTGAATAGTACTTTTCTGCTTCAGGAAAATTGCG
>RFMT01000115.1 GCA_009927565.1 Acidimicrobiia bacterium | reverse complement strand
ACCGGGTCAATCGCTTCCCGAATTTCTTTAGATGTCAAGATAACTATCTTTGGTAAACCAGTAACCAGATCACGACCACGAACCTCGGCCTCTGAGTCACCGGGCATCGGCATCGCACTACCGATCGACTTCTTGATCTCTTCTGCCGTGCGTTCGCCGATCGCAATACCATGCTTGCGGCGCACAAAAGACTGAATCTCGGTGTCAATATCAAAACTGCCGACTCGCACTGCCTCAAGAGCGACGATGCCACCAAGACTGATTACTGCTGTCTCTGTTGTGCCACCTCCAATATCAATCACCATGTTGCCAACAGGTTCGTCAATTGGCAAGTTCGCACCAATTGCAGCCGCAACAGGTTGCTCTAGCAACTGCGCATCTGCCGCACCCGCTCGACGAGTTGCGTCTGTGACCGCACGTCGCTCTACTTCAGTAATCGCTGAAGGCACACAAATCAACACCTTTGGTCGCGAAAACTTAGATACACCAGCACGTTGCAGCAATAGACGAATCATTTTTTCTGTGACTTCAAAGTCTGTTATCGCTCCGCCTCGCAGTGGTCGAACCGCCACGATGTAGCCGGGTGTACGACCGATCATCTGCCACGCCTCTTCGCCGGTTGCCAATACTTCACCACTTCGTCGATTCACGGCGATTACAGATGGCTCGTTGATTACGATCCCACGTCCTTGCATATAAACAAGCGTGTTTGCCGTACCAAGGTCGATTGCAAGGTCACGTGCCATTTACTAACCCCGAATCTGTCGCTGTTTGGCTTCTCGTAACTGACTTCGTAGGTGCTCACGCGACTCGTCCGACAGAGCGTCAAGGTGACGATGAAACGCAGCCATACCTTCGTTAGAAGAACTTGATCGATCTTGAGTCAGCATTAACAACGCCAAACTCACACCCGAAACTATCGCTACGGCGGCAAAAAATACTGCAAGTGTTGACGCTGCAAAAATAATCACAGCGTTGAGCTTTTCAAATTGCGGGCATCAGAAATTTCGTGGCTGTTCGTGCCCCAGTCACTTCCGTCTTTCCAGTGCTCTTGCTTCCAAATCGGCACACTCATTTTTAATGCATCAATCGCAAATCTTGCTGCAGCAAACGCCTCGGGTCGATGTGGCGATGAAACGACCACCAAAACCGACACCTCTGTAAGTTCTAGTTTGCCCACACGGTGAATTAGAGCGATTCGTCCAAGATCGCTCCACCTCGAGCGCATCTCATCGGCGATTACCTGGAGTCTTGGCACCACTTGATCTTCGTAAGCCTCATATGTCAGCGACTTAACGTCGGTGCGACCTTCAGCATTGTCACGCACAATTCCTGAAAAAACGACGACTGCACCGCACGATTCGATAGCTGCCCAGTTGTAGACAGAGCCGACATCTAGAACTTCACTCGTCAACTCAAGTCGAGTGTCGACTTCAACTTTGTTGTGCGATGATGACATCAAAATAAGTGTATCTCTGACCGGAACTGAGCCATTCGCCACTCTTCAAGAACTGATGAATTCAATTTCGGTCTGCCTATCATCTGTTTGTGCCTCAAGATCCCAATGACTTCTCGGCTTCGGGGATTCCATTTTTTGAACAGATCGCCAAGGCAATGTCAAGCGCTGGCCCAGTTCAATGGGATATGGCTCGACAATTTGCAATGATGACCGCGACAAACTCGAATACCGAACCGAATGTTGAGCCCACTTCGCGAATCGCAGTACAACAGCTTGCTTCTGTCGCCGATTTGCACGTTCGAGATGTGACCGGCCTGTCCACGAGCGATTCGACTCAGCCTCCTGTTATTGATGTGGTGACACGCTCAACTTGGGTTCACCACACAATTGAGGCATTCAAATTTTATTTTTCGGATTTCTCTGGCAACTCGACATCGGCTGCCAGCAATGATGGTCTTGATATTGATTCGAGCGGTATCGATGCGATGATGTCTAACCTCACAAAAATGATGGCGCCAGCAATGCTCGGAATGTCAGTCGGTTCAATGATCGGACAACTATCACTTCGAACATTTGGTCAATACGATCTGCCACTCCCACGCGAGCCCAAATCACAACTTCTATTTGTCGCACGCAATTGCGAAGAGTTCGCCATTGATTGGAGCATCAAAGTCGAGGACATGCAAATGTGGCTGTTAATTCAAGAGTTGACATTTCACTCACTCTTTCGCATCAACTTTGTGCGTGATGCCGTCACCAACTTGGTGAAGCAACACGTTGCAGGCTTTCAACCAAATCCAAACGCGCTGGGACAACGCCTCACCAATATTGACGTCACCGATACCGACCCAGCGGCAATGATGCAGAAACTCTTGGGCGACCCCGCACTTTTACTCGGCAACGAACGGTCGATCAAACAACAGGCGTTAGCTCCGAAACTTGATGCAATTATTTGCGCAATAATCTGCTACGTCGATCACGTTGTAGACACTGTCGCCAACCGAATTCTCGGTAACGGAGCTCAAATTTCTGAGGCTTTTCGACGAAGGAGAGTCGAATCAAGCTCTCAAGATCAGTATGTTGAGCGACTCTTTGGCATTTACCTGACCGATGATCAAATCGACCGTGGCGATAAATTCATTGCCGGGGTCATCGAACGGGCCGGCGAAACTGGGCTGACGCGCCTGTGGGCTCGCGATGGAAATCTTCCCACACCCAATGAAATAGCCGCCCCCGGGTTGTGGATCGAACGAATAAATCTTTAGACCGATCTTTTTACGAAGAAGTAAATCGACCCCGTCAGACATACAACACCGACAACAGCGAAGCCAATCGCTCCGGGCAAATTCAGAATTACAGCAATAAGACCTAAACCGACCCATGCGAGTTGATTCATAGTTTCGAAACGAACAAACGCGCGTGCCCGATTCGCATCTGGTGCTTCGCGTTGCACGACCGATTCAAAGGCAAGTCGTCCGATTGAACCCATTCCATTTGTAACAGAAATCAAAATTATGCCGGCGGTGATTCCTCCAACAACACCGGCGTAAATACCAATCAACCCGATGACCAAGAAAGCAAACAACATCATCGCACGTTCAGACATTTGACGTCGCAAGAAAGGAGCAATCAAATTGCCGAGCATAATTGCCAACGAGGAGAGGCCTAGTGCGAGTCCGAACCATGCAGTACCCGCTCGCTCGTCACGCAGCCAGAAAGCAACATGAAAAAACAAAAATCCAATCATCCCGCGTAATAGCATCATTGAAAAAGCAACTCTTCTGACTTGCAAACCCCGCAACTCTTCGATTTCTTTTTTCTGAGGTTCGTTCGGCGCTGACGCAACGTGACGTGGCAACTGCAAACTCGCAAATCCCGCAAGACCAAACATCACGGCCGACATCACAAGCGTTGCTCTTGAATCAAACAACTGCAATAAACCTGCAGGAACCGCCGCTGCAAAACCTACAACACCTGAGAGCAAACCCAACTTTGAGTTTGCAGAAACTAAAGCATCATCATTTTTTACGAGAGTCGGAACAATTGCAGTTTTACTAATGCTGTAGGTGCGCGCCAAAACAAGAGAGGCAAATGCAAGAGCAAAAAGTGAATTAGAGTTAAGCCGAGAAATCATAAAGACCACTGTTGTGCACCGCAAAAACGCAACAACGAGAACAGTTATACGTCTTCCACCCGGAATTCTGTCGATTACGGGCCCAATAAACGGTGCGACAATTGCAAATGGCGCCAGACTCATCGCCAAAAACAACAGCACGCGACTTCGAGCGGCATCTGGGCTAATCGATAAGAACAGCGAGTCGGCTAACGCAATTGCAAATGCTGCCTCGCCGCATGCAATGAGGGAGTGCACGCGACCAAGACGCTGTAGTGGTGACGCTGGGGCGAGACCTGACTTTGAAAGACCTATACGCCTATTTTCTCGTATTTATATCCAAGTCCACGGATGGTCACCACTAACTGCGGATCAGCAGGATCTTTTTCAATTTTTGCCCGCAACCTCTTGATATGAACATCAAGTGTTTTGGTATCACCGAAATAGTCGGTACCCCAAACCCGATCGATAAGCGTCTCTCTGGTCATTACCCGACCAGCATTTGCCATCAACATGTAAAGCAACTCAAACTCTTTAAGTGGCAATTTTGTTACCTCACCACGGATAGTCACTACATGTTGTTCAGGGTCAATTGAAACAGCACCTATGGCAACCGTGCCGACACCTGTGAGGTCATTCTCAGATTTCGACAAATCGCCCCGGCGAAGCGCAGCGCGTAACCGAGCAACTAGTTCGCGAAGTCGGTATGGCTTGACAATATAGTCATCTGCACCCACTTCAAGACCAACAACGGTATCGATCTCCGAACCCTTGGCCGAAACCATAATGATCGGGACAGAACTCTTCTTGCGAATTTCGCGACACACATCCGTGCCACCTACCTTTGGGAGCATCACATCCAAAAGGACCGCATCGGGTTTCACAGAATCAAACACCGCTAATGCTTCTGCGCCATCACGGGCTACTTCGATTCGAAAGCCTTCACGCTTTAAACCAACTTGGAGTGCTTCGATGAATGATTCTTCGTCGTCGACTACCAAAATTTTCGGAAGCGAATTATTGATACTCATACCATCACTCGCGTTTCGTCCGGTAGCGCTTCTTTAGTTTTTCGAGTAACTCGCGGTAAACGAACCATGAAAGTTGAACCAATGCCTTCTTCAGACCGCACATCTATCGAACCACCGTGTTCTAGAACAATGTGTCGAACTATCGATAAACCCAGACCGGTGCCGCCAGTCGCCCGACTTCGCGCTTTATCAACTCGATAAAAGCGCTCGAAAATTCGCTTCTGGTCACGCTCGGCTATACCAATGCCATGATCCGTGACGGTTACAACGATTTCATCGCCTTGAATTGAGCCCTCGACCAGAACTACGCCACCGGCCTCGCTGTACTTGATTGCATTATCGACAAGATTTGAAAATACAGAAACTAAATGGGCACGATCACCGCGAACAATTAGTTCTGCTGATCCAGTTAGTGACAAACCCAGACCTTGGCGTTTAGCGGCATGTTGGTTGGTGCCAACAACCTCGACCAAAACTGAGCCGAGATCAATATCTGACCATTCTTCGGTTCCGCCAAATTCAACTCTTGATAGATCTAACAGGTCATCAACAATGCGCGACATCCTGTGAGATTCAGTGACGATTCGCTCGGCAAGTCGCCACACAACTTCGGTTTCAGTTTCTCCGCTAAGCGAGTCCGCAAGTGCTGCTACGGCTCCAATTGGTGTTTTAAGTTCGTGGCTCAGATTCGCCACAAAATCTGTCTGCACTGTGTCAATTCGTGATTTCTCGGTGATGTCTTCAATGCTCACTATTGCTTTTTGTTGATCGATCGCTTGACCGCGAATCTTAAAGAAACGAGTTGTGCCCGCGACTGCCTCAAGAATGCGCTCGCTCGACTTTGTTGTAGATAGTGTTGCGAGCATTTCATCGACTGCCTGATCAACCAAAATGTCTACATATCGCACGCCAGTCATGGCTGCAGCGGCATTATTGCGCAATCTGCGACCATTTTTTGAATCAACAATTACAACACCTATCGGTAAGAGGTCAAGGGCTTCAACCAAATTTTCAAGCTGATCTTCAGAGCGAATTGTGTTTACTTTGGACTCGCTTCTAATCGCGGCACTCAAGTTTTTTGATGAGCGCTTCGAAATCAAATATGCGATTAATGCAGTTATTGATGCTCCAGACAAGAAAAAAATCAAGTCCACAAGGAGTCTCTGAACTTAACTTTCGGTTCGTGGCAGAAAGATCTCACCGGTTCGATCGCCGACACGAGCCCTGTAACGTTCAATGCCCCCGCGCTCACGCACCCAGCCCGAAACGATGAATCTTGTTTTCTCGCTCACGTTGACGGCATGGTCGCCAATGCGCTCGTAAAAACGTGCAACGACTGCTAGTTGAACCGCAACCTGCAAATCTATCTTTGACTTTGAGTGGGACTCAAAAATTTGCTGAATAAATTGACGATGCAGGCTGTCTAAGTATGAGTCCATGTCGTCGATTGCAGCGGCTTTTGCAGAATCGCTCTCTTCAAAAGCCTCCATGGT
The DNA here is from genome assembly GCA_009927565.1 of Acidimicrobiia bacterium. GTDB lineage: Bacteria > Actinomycetota > Acidimicrobiia > Acidimicrobiales > Ilumatobacteraceae > BACL27. The sequence goes on along the minus strand of RFMT01000115.1, from coordinate 1,792 downwards.
GGCAGCAAACAACTTTTGTGCCTGCTCGCTCATTTTTGATATCACGCCACGAAGCATCGGATCAATATCGTGACCATATATACGGCGCGCGGCTTTGCAGATGTTGACTACGAGATCTGCCGAGCGCTCGAGTTCGCCGGCAATCTTGATGATTGCAACTATCTGGCGTAAGTCAGCAGCAACCGGGGCCTGCAATGCCAAAATTTCAAAACACGACGCCTCGAGTTCGGCACTTCGACCGTCGAACTCGTCGTCGGCTTGCACCAGATAGTCGGCGCCCTCGAGATCTCCGCTCAGCAACACCGCGGTTGCACGAGGAATTGACTCGGTCAGAGAAGCACCCAGTCGAATAACTTCGGCACGCACGGACTCAAGGTCATTATGAAAATTCTTGCGAATTTCGTCCAACTCTCGCACCTTCCCCTACTTGCCTACAAACTACGACTGTCCATAACGGTAGCCCGTCAAAAGTGAACTTTAGTTGTCATACGAGTGTCGCGACGGTGAACAGATTTCTTGGTCAGCGAACCTGCGTCGCAACAACCCACTCGTGCAGTCGCTGTTGAGCGTCTGCAAATTCAGTACCCGAATTGAGTACAACCCATTTATCGTCACTGCCAAGTTTGAAATGACCAACGTCGTCGGCGGTCAAAAAACTTAGAACTTTATCTAGCCACGCACGATGTTTCGGGTGCGTAAGGGGCACCAACACCTCAACTCGTCCATCAAGATTGCGGCCCATCAAGTCTGCTGAACCGATCAAATGCAACGGAGATTCATCTTCCAGCCCGTGCTCGAACCTATATATACGTGAGTGCTCAAGGTAACGACCAAGTATTGACCTAACTCTGATGTTCTCGGACATGCCCGGCACACCAGCGCGCAAACAACAAATACCCCGAACAATTAGGTCTATCTTCACGCCAGCATTGCTTGCTGCATACAGTGCATCGATTATTGACGGGTCAGAAATCGAATTCAGTTTGAGTGTTATGTGTCCTTTGTCTTCAAATGACGCCTCGCGATGAATCAGCTCAAGAATTCGTGGACGTAATTGATGTGGCGCGACAAACAACCGCAAATAATCTGGCTCTTTTGCATACCCAGTTAAGTAGTTGAAGAGTTCGGTTGCGTCAGAGCCGATTTGTTCTTCACAAGTAAAAAAACCAATATCTTCATAGAGTCTTGCAGTGACCGAATTGTAATTTCCGGTACCGATGTGAACATAGCGTCTCATCTGATCGCTATCTTCGCGAACCACCAATATGCACTTTGAGTGTGTCTTCAAGCCGACGATGCCATAAGTTACGTGAACACCTGCAAACTCAAGTTCTTTGGCCCATGCGATGTTTCGGGCCTCGTCAAAGCGCGCCTTAATCTCAAGAACTACAGCGACTTGCTTGCCTGACTCGGCGGCACGCACAAGATGTTTGGCGATCGCCGAGTCGCCGGAGGTTCGATAAAGGGTCATTTTTATCGAATGAACCTTTGGGTCGCTTGCAGCTTGTGCCACGAAAGATTCGACCGAAGACGCAAAAGACTCATACGGATGATGAACCAATAACTGTCTCTCACGAATGACCTGAAAGATACTGTGACCGTTAAATTCGGCGGCCAATAATCGGCCGGCGGTAAGCGGCGGCCAAGGCTTGAATCTCAGACTCGGCAAATCAAGAGATGCCAGTTGATTAAGGGCATTCATTTCGATTAGACCAGTGTGGTAAGTGATATCTTCAGCATCTAATTCGAGTTCTTCGCACATCAAGTCAACTGTCTCTTGAGCAGTCCCCAT
>RFMT01000419.1 GCA_009927565.1 Acidimicrobiia bacterium | reverse complement strand
GACAACAACCACGCTTGCACCGCTCTATGTTGAAGGCGAACTTACAGATGCAAGCAAAATTTTGAACGTTCAAGAGTGTCGAATAAACGACGCAACGTATAACCCCAACGATGGTTCGGGCACGCGATCGTCGGGGTTTCCGCGGCCGGCGCAATTTCCGTCGGCGACGGGGCAACTGCGTGTGCTCGTTGTGCCGGTTAATTTCAACGACTTATTTTTCAGCAGTGTCGATGCACGCTCGATCGAAGCAACTTACGCCAAGGCCAATTCTTACTATGTTGCGATGTCGGGTGGGCGCGCGTCGGTAAGCGTCACGGTTGCGCCGAGTTCTGCTTGGGTCGATTTGGGTACGACTATCGAAGGCAGTGGTTTTACGAACCCACCACCACCGCAGTGGGATGGCAGCGTGTTTTACCGAAAAGTTGTTGACCTTTACTTGCAAAAGAATTCGGCGGCAGGTTTTGACGTCGTAGCCGTTATGTCGGCACCATCGAATCGCTTTTATAGCGCACAGGCTCACCCCGCTGGTTCGACAACTTATGCAACTGGCAAAAACTTTACGGGCTTGTTGATTCTTGGTGGCAGCGTGCCATATTGGAATATTCTCGCGCACGAAATTGGTCATGCGTGGCTCGGCTACGAAGATCTCTATCTGTTCAGCAGCCAAAACGTGGCGCCATTCGGCAAATGGGACTTAATGTCGCAAACTGGCACAGAACTAAGCGGTTGGAGTCGGTTTCTCGCCGGCTGGGTTGAGTCGAGCGCCGTGCGATGCGCAAGCCCGACGACAACTTCGCGCCACTATTTGACGGCGATGAATTCTGAATCAGCGAACACTCAGCCGAGACTGCTGGTTGTGCCGTTAAGTGCGAGCAGTGCAATTGTTGCCGACTATCGAGCACCAAATACTTGGTCGCCAGATCTTAAAACTGCGACTTTGGTTGTTTATCGAGTTGACACAACAGCAGACCACGGCAACGGCCCAATTTCGCTAGTTGGTTTGATTGAACAGGCGGGTGCCTCACTCACGTCGGGCTCGGTAAAGATTTCGACTAAGGCGATGAACGCCGCAGGTGTGGTGCTCGAAGTCAGCAATTAGAAACAAATTAATGTAGGCCACAAAAATGCTGGTAAAACTTTAATTAAACGAGCGAACCTCGTAGCTCAAAGGCCTTAGCCACTCTGTCGACCGAAACTATAAATGCGGCAGTCCGCAGATCAACCGAGTATTTCTTTGAAACTCGATGGACGATACTAAACGCCAACTCCATACGAGCATCGAGTTCGCTACGAAACTTCTCAATTGGCCATGAAAACTCTTGAATGTTCTGTGTCCATTCAAAATATGAACCCATCACGCCGCCCGAGTTGGCCAAAATATCTGGCACGATGACAACTCCTTGCCCGCGCAGCTCGAGATCTGCTGCAATCGTCAACGGTTGGTTGGCACCTTCAATAATGAAACCTGCATTGATCTTGCCGCAGTTACTTTCTGTGATGACACCACCCAAGGCGGCCGGAATCAAGACATCGCATTTAATTTCTAACAATTCACCGGCATTGATTCGCTCTTCGCTCTGGACAGTCTCCAAAGTCGGATGGCTAAAGATCGCCGCAATATCTATTCCGTTTGGGTTTGTAATTCCGCCGGTGAGATCTGAAACGGCGATGACCTTCATGCCAAGTTCATGGCAGACAAGTGCTGCATATCGGCCCACATTTCCAAAGCCCTGAACCACAACAGTTGCACCCTTCACATTCACGCCATGCTCTTCTAGAGTCGCCGCCGCAATTCGGGCAACGCCACGACCCGTTGCCTCTTCGCGACCAGGCGCGCCGAAGAGTTCAACAGGTTTTCCAGTAACGCAGGCAGGTTGAAAACCTTCGAGCCGGTGGAACTCATCCATCAGCCACGCCATAGTTTTTGCATCGGTTCCCATATCTGGCGCAGGGATGTCACGATGGTGCCCAAGAACGTGAACGAGTGAACGTGTCCAGCGTCGGACTATCTCTTCTTTTTCAATCGAAGATAATTTAGATGCATCGACAGCAACCCCACCCTTAGCGCCGCCAAAGGGGACATCAATGAGCGCTGTCTTCCAAGTCATCAACGATGCCAGTGCGCGCACTTCATCAAGATCGACATTTTGATGAAAACGGATTCCGCCTTTGCGGGGTCCGCGAGCATTCGAATGTTGCACTCGATAGCCGGTAAGAACTTCGACGTCGCTGCCTCGCCGAAGCGGAATCGAGATAGTGACTTCTCGTTCACAACTTTTTAGCGCGGAGATTACTCCTGGTTTAATGCCAAGGATTTCACCGGCCTGAGAAACCTTTTCATTTACCTCTTCGAATGCCGACTTGCCAGAATGCGCCATTTCTGAAAACTAGAAAGGCGAGATGACCTCAAAAAGACGGTTTCCTATCTATTGGGTGAAATATTGATGAACAGGCCCTCGCTTTGATTGATCGAGGTTTAGTAGTTTTGCAGTGTGACTGAATATCGGTACCTCAAAGGCGAGAGGTTGCCGATCGAAGTTTTGGTGTTCGAGATGAACCCTGTGCATGTCGATGAATATCTCGCGGTCGACCACGAAATCTGGACGCTCGGCGAGGCGTTGTTGCCGGGTTTCGAACAGATTCCGTTTTTGTCGAAAGAAGTGTGGCTCGATGATTCGCGGCCGGGGCGAGTGACGATCGTGTTTGTCTGGGAGTCTCTCGAAGCATGGATGCGTGTCGGCGTGAAAGAGATTCAGCAGCGGCTTCAGGCCGAGTTCGATGCGCGGTTCAAGCACCCGGTGAAACTGGTTGAAGCCTGGCACGAAGACACGAACTTCGGCATTCACAGATGGAGCAGGTTTGAGCGATGAGAAGGTTTGCCGTCGGCTTCGCCATTGGCGCGGCGTTTTTGGTTGGTGCTTGTGGTGACGACGCTGATGGGTCGCGAACTATAAATGGCATAGTCGTCGAGGCTGGTGCCGAATTGTCTGGCGCGAACTTGGCCGGCGCCGATTTGTCGGGTGCATATTTGGTGGCGATCAATTTTGCCGGCGCCGATTTAACTGGTGCAAATTTGTCTGGCGCCGATTTGTCTGGCGCAAACTTTTTGGATGCGAACTTGTATCAAGCCAACTTGAGTGGTGCGAATTTGAATATCGCCAACATGCACCGCGCCGATTTGGTTGACGCCGATATGTCTGGTGCAGATCTCACGGGTGCCGATTTATCTGGCACATTTTTGTTGAACACAAATCTGCGTGACGCCAATTTGACGGGCGCCGACTTGTCGCGCTCGAACCGCACGACCGCAGATTTCACGGGTGCGACGATGCCCGACGGCACGAAGTATCCGTAAAAATTAAATTATTGGGTGATTGCGTTTAGCGAGGCGTTAATGCCGACGACAAATGCGTCGCCCGATGCCACATGTGGTGCGAGGCTCGTGACGATTTTCATGTAGGCGTCAGGGGTTGGGGTGTTGGCGAATTGCACCGTCTGCCACTTGCGGCCGTCGCCGATGATCGTGCCTTCGGCCGAGAAGTTTGTCGCGTTCGGTATTGCGTTGAATGCTGTTTGATTGTCGGTGTTGCGGCGCACGACCATTGTCAAAAACTGACCATCAGATGGTTTTGGTCGCTCGCGGGTGTCGAGCGAAAGATCTTCTGGGCGACAGCAAACGATGATCGTGCGCTTCATGCCGGCTGCTTTGTGGACATGTTTTTCGCCGAAGTCTTTGCGTGACTGCATTTCGATAAAAGATTTGCGCGTGGGGTAGCGCACGACGGCGATGCGGTCCCAATCTTCGGGGCCGTCTGCGTTGCCGACAACGTCGCCGGCGAAAATTATTGAGGCACCGAGGCGCGAGAGAATTGACGCGGGGTTGTAGCGATCGTCGGCTTCGCGACCAGAGATCGGCTTCGAACTCGGGGCCGTGTCGTCTGAATATTGAGCGACCTCGTGATACTTCATGAGGTTGACCATATATATAGGACCATCTTCGGTTTCGGGTCGGGTGGCGAGGAAGGCCCCGTAATCTTTGTCGATTGTGCCGTAGTTGTGTTTGAGATTTGGTTTGTCGCTCATGCTTTGCCCCCGTTTTTGGCCGTGTGTTGAGCGTAGTTAGCGCACCACCCCCACCCCGTGTCGAAGAGGTATCTGTTTGGATACTTAGTTGGGTTAGTTGGGTTAGTTGGGGGCGCGGGGGATTTGGCGTTCGAAAGTTGTTGATCCGCGGAAGAATTCGAAACCGAGTTTTGAATAAAGGCCGTGTGCGCCTGTCGGGTTTTGGGTGTCGACCGTGAGCGCGGCGTGCGTGAGGCCGATGGCTTTGTATTTTGCGAGTGCGTGGGCGATGAGGTTTTTTGCGACCGCCTGGTTGCGAAATTCGGAGAGCGTGCAGAGTTTGTCGATCCAGCCGATTTTTTTGCCGAGCAGTTCGTCGTCTGACTCGTAGCGGTGCGTGAGCAGAAGGCCGATAATTTTGTCGGCAGGGGCGACGGCGAAAAACGAATGCTCGGTGCGTGCGGTTGAGCCGGTTACTAATATTTCCCAGTTTTCGTCGCTTGTCGGTGTTGAACCCCAGTGATCGCGAAACGCGAGATCTTTGACGCTGTGCGCCTCGGCATTTCGTGAATTCGACCAAGGGATGATCGAGTAGTTTGCCGCCGGTTGAGGTGCGTGAATCGAGTCGAGATCGATTATCAGGTCTTCTTCGAACCGAACGGGGTGTAGTTGAAATTGGGCAAAAAGTTTTGCTGCAGACTCATTGAGTCGACTGACGTGAGCGCGCAAAAATTTAGGAATTGTGCGGCCCGTTGATTGTAAAAGTTGCTCGCCGTGTTTGACTGCCCAAGTCATGAGCGCAGTGCCGACACCGTTTTTCCGAAAATCTGGCAACACGCCACCGAAGACGTAGCAGCGTTCTTCTTTTGTTTCTGATGGCAAAAAGATCGTGTATGCGATGCCAGCGATTTGTGAACCGACTTCGACGACCATGACATCGTGGTCAAGTCGGCAACTATCGCCGGAGAAGTCTTCTTCTACTTCTTCGACAGTTTGCACGATCGGAATCTTGTCGTGAGTGAAGACCGCGGTTAGCAACGCGGCGATTGCCGGAAAGTCGTTTGGCGTTGCGTTGCGAATCGTATGTTGCATGCGGCGATCTTGGCTTTGGGTTATGAGTTTTGACGGCAACGGTCGCTGCAGTAACGAACATTCTGCCAGTCGCGGGCCCACTTTTTGCGCCATTCGAACGGCTTGGAGCATGTCGCACAAATTTTTGGGGCGAAACCGTTTTTGATTTTCGGAACCCGATTTGTTTGTGACATATTTAGAGATTACTTGTCGATGACCTGGGTTATCATTGCGAGTGATTTAAACATCAAATAGCGAAAGGCAACAAAATGGGTACATGTGGATGCGGATATTCGACCGACGAACAGAAAAACTGCAACGGCACGCACAAAGTTGTGGCGGCAGTGAAAGCCGACATTGCAGCAGCGCTCGCAGCAAAAGGTCAGACCGAAGCTTCTGAATATGTGAAGACTTTCAAGAAAGAAAACTAGAAGCGAACGCGATTTGCCAGTTGAGGCTTGTGCCTCGCAGTAGGTAGTAGGTTGTTTTGATGATCAATCGCCGCTTTTTGAAGTTAAGTTGTGCGGTTTTGAGTGCAAGTCTGCTTGCAATTGTGTTGCCGGCCGAACTCGCGGTTTCGAAAATGCACAAGACGCGAGACATTGCGCGCGCGCAAGAAATGCCGTCGATGAGTTCACCTGCTTGTTCTGACGACGGCACTGGCTGCAAAGTTGGCTCAGTAGGCCCTGCCGGCGGCGTGATTTTTTATGACGCAGGTTCACCGCAATGGTGGGGCCAATTTCTCGAGGCCCAAACCACTTCGAAACTGGCCTTGGGCCCTTGGAGCAGTGAGATGTTTCGGGCTAACGATTATCCGTGGTTGTCTAACAAAGCGATCGGCATGGGCATTGTGAACTCGATAGCGATGACTGCATCTGAAAAGGAAAATGTCTATACACGAAACTCAGGTTATTTCGGAATTTATTTTTTGCCGTCAAAAGATGAACTCGATGCGCTGTATAACTATTGGGCGTTTACAGGTGATGGGCGCCTGAATTATCTGGGACTGCCGACCTGGACGTCATCAGAGGCCAGCGAATCTTTTGCGTGGTATCAATTGTTTCAAGATGGCACACAGTTCACTGATGCCAACGGCATAATTCGCGGGTTGAAGAGCAACAAGAATTTTTTAAAGAGCCCAACGCATGTCGGTTCAAATTTTAGACCACAGCCTTTTCAAGTAATTGGAGTGCGTGCGTTCGGCCCGAGAAGTCTTGGTGCGCCGTTGTCGACTGTGTTCTCGACAAGAGATAACGCGAATTGCAGTCGAGCAATCGCACCTGTTTGCGATGTCGGTGATATCGGGCCGGGTGGTGGCATCGTGTTTTACGACGCGGGCAAAACCGAATATTGGGGTCGCTATTTAGAAATCGCGCCACAATCGTGTGAAGGTGTGCGATTGCCGTTTCGACCGCAATCAAAGCCGAATGCACCGGTTTATCCTGGAGAATCGGCAAAGACTGTGGCAAAGACATGGCTCGTCGCAAAGATTATTGGCATGGGTCGCGCCAATACTCAAGCGATAGTCGCCGCGTTTGGCGCAAATACTTATGCGGCAAAGTATGCCGATGATCTGGTTTGTGGTGGCAAAGACGACTGGTTCTTGCCGTCAAAAAATGAGCTAGACGTTGCGTTCAATCGTCTCGCGCAAAATCGAGTTGCGGGCAACGACACGCCAGTTGGTGGCTTCAACAAGGGTTATTACTGGACGTCAAGTGTTTATAACCCAACTACTGCCTGGACGCAATATTTCATGGACGGCCAACAATTTGACCGTGTGCAAACTTTAGATGGCAACAAAAACCCGCCGACGCCTTTCAGGGTTCGGCCCGTGCGCGCCTTTGGCTAATCCCGATGCTGCGCATCGAGACGATCGAGAAAAGTCAGGGGAGATTTTCGAGGTCGTCGAGATCTTTAGCGCGGCCACTTGCTCGTTTGTTTGCTTTGAGATCAATTAGTGAAATCAGAGGGATTATCTCGCCGGCGACAGATTGCGTTATCGCACGCGCCGAGCAATCGGTGAAATTAACTCCGTCGATTTCGGTAAGAATCTCAATCCGAAGCGGTGCTTCGCCCATTCGCACGATTCGATTGGGGTCTTCAAACAATTCGGGGTTGAGATCTGGAGTGTCAAAACCAAATTCGCGAAGACA
>RFMT01000172.1 GCA_009927565.1 Acidimicrobiia bacterium | reverse complement strand
TTCACTAGTCGTGCGCGAGCCAATCGGCGTCGTCGGCTGCATCACCCCCTGGAACTACCCGTTGCACCAAATCGTTGCCAAAGTTGCATTCGCCATGGCTGCAGGTTGCACGATCGTTCTCAAGCCGAGCGAAGTCGCGCCGATCGACGCGTTCATCCTCGCTGAGATCATCGATGAAATTGGTTTGCCTGCGGGCGTATTTAACCTCGTCACTGGTACGGGCCCAATTGTTGGCGAGGCAATGGCCGCCCACAAAGAGATCGACATGATTTCGTTCACTGGTTCGACACGTGCAGGTCGACGCGTCACACAAGTTGCCGCCGACACCGTCAAAAAAGTTCACCTCGAACTTGGTGGCAAGTCAGCAAACATTATTTGCGACGATCTCGACGCCGAAACTTTCGCCAAGGCTGTCAAGCGTGGCGTTGGTGACGCATTCTTGAATAGCGGACAAACCTGCCTCGCAATGACACGAATGCTCGTGCCGAAGTCGCGTCTCGCCGAAGCCGAAACTATTGCTGCCGAGGCGGCAAATGCGATGAAAGTTGGCGATCCGTTCGAGCAGACAACTGCGCTCGGACCACTAGCGTCAGCCGCGCAACGTGATCGCGTCAATGGTTACATTCAAAAAGGCATCGACGAAGGCGCAAAACTTCTCGTTGGCGGTGTTGGTGTGCCTGAAGGTTGCGGCAAGGGCTACTACGTCAAGCCGACAGTGTTTTCGAACGTGAAAAATTCGATGACGATTGCCCAAGAAGAAATCTTTGGTCCGGTGTTGAGCATCATCGCCTATAACGATGTCGACGACGCGGTCAACATCGCCAACGACACCGTTTACGGTTTATCGGGCGGCGTTTGGGCGTCAACCAAAGAAAAAGGCATCGCAATTGCGCGCCGAATTCGCACCGGCCAAGTCGCAGTCAACGGTGGTGCGTTCAATGTCAACGCCCCACTCGGTGGCTACAAGCAATCTGGTGTCGGTCGCGAATATAGCGAATACGGTTTCGACGAATTCCTCGAGATCAAGAGCATGCAACTCTAAAAATTATTTGCGCGTCAGTTTTGCGCCCCACGCGACCATTGCCGCGCCGAGCACTGCGGCAACAACCAACGGCACTAGTGAGCCTTCGGTCAACGCGGCGGTCAATACCACGGCCCACACGCCTGTCGACACTGCAGTCGCTGCAGACATCAGCGCTTCGCTGCGACGGTAAGCAACTAAAAACAAAACCGCAGAGATTGCAATGCCGATCACCGCGATTACGTCGCCACCATAGGTGTTTTGTGCGATGCAACCCCAGCCGATAACAATCAGCGATGCAACCAGAGGTGGCAAACTTGGCTTTAGTCGACCGATTATCGAGGCGATGGCAGCGACAACACCGAGCACACATAACACGACGCCTGTTGTTTCGATCGTGATGTTGCTCTTGTCGCCAATCAACATCATGAACAACGCAAGTTCGAGCACGACAGCGGCAATTGCAATGCCACTCTTGGTTCGGCGAAACCACAACCACGACCACACGGCGGCGACAAATGCACCGGCAGCGCCCGAGCCAACTTCAGGGTCACCAGGCAACAACACCGCGAGCGCAAAACCAAGTGGCACGCCCGCAAATGAACCGATGATGCCTGCCAAAAATTTGAGTGGTTTTGCCCGCAACACTGCGCGCGCGATTATTTCGAACACGAGCGCGACAAGCGCCAGAAGAGCTGCTGCAAAAATCTGCGATGGGTCGTCGCCAAGTAGTCGCACGAAGATTGCAAAGCCAGCCGAAATCAGCAAGATCGCACCTAAAACAATAAGCGCGATTCGCATCGGAAACTTCGACTCTGTCGCCTGGCGTTCAAACGACATTTTTGCCAAGCGGTCATGTGTCGCGTCGTCGATAATGCCTTGCTTGCGTGCGGCTTCGAGACCTTGCTCCCACTCACCCATTCGACGCCTCCGTCACAGTGATCTTTGCGCTAAACGTCGCGTTCAGCGCCCTCAACTTCAACATTACGCCACCTGCTGAGTTAGGCGGCGGTGGCGGGGTCGTGTGCGGCTGAGTTTGAGCGGGCGTGGCGCGCGATGCAGAGAATTTCGTCGATCAGGTCGGCAGAAATCGCGTGCGTCGCGCTTACGGTGTTCGTTGTTGGCGCGACGCTGGCGTGCTCTGGCCCAAGTCTCGCATGCTCTGCCGCGGCGCCCAGACTTGGCGGCACAAAAAATTCGCTGAGATCGCGCGGCAACTTCGGCGCAACCGGCTGAAACATTTCACCGTCAACATGTGTTGCACGCAACAACCCGCACTCAATCTGATATGAAATCGCCGTTTCGCTTGCCGCAAAACTAAAACTGCCCGCACCAACTAATTCGCGCGCCGACTGCACACGCCGCAACACAGTTTCAAGCGCATCGATGCGCGTCAACACATCGCCCGCCTCTTCAAACCTCTGCGCCTGCGAATGTTTGCGCATCTTTGCCGTCAACTTCTCGATCACTTCTTGGGCATCACCCGACATCACGCGCACAACTCGCTGCACCGCTTCGGCATAAACCGCCTCATCTGCCGTGCCCGAACACGGGCAATACGCCACACCCAACTGCGCCGCCGAACAGACCGGCGCATCTTCGGGCGCCCGATAATTGCGACCCATGCGCACGGTGCATTGTCGCAGCGGCACAACAGAGTGAATCGCGTCGATCACATCGCGCGCCATCGATCGCGTTGAGATCGGCCCGAGAAATAAATCGTTAGTTGCACTAGTCGGTGTGCGACTCGTGATCACCAACCGCGGCCAAACTTCACTGAGCGTCAAGCGCACATAACAATATTTGGCCGACCGCGTGCCCGCATGGTTGTAACGCGGCCGCAACTTCGAAATCATCCGCAACTCGAGCACCTCGGCTGTCAACAAATCAGGCGTCGCAACATAATGCACTTCATCCATCAACTTCAGCAACGACCCGATCTTGCGTCGCGTGTCACCCGTGCCAAAATAACTTCGCACTCGCGACCGAATGTTCGTCGCTTTGCCAACGTAAAGCACGTCGCCTTGCGCATCGGCAAACAAATAAACGCCAGGCCCGCGCGGCAAATCGGCGGTCAACTTCAACTTCGCCGCCTGCGGGTGTCGGCCAATCTTGGCCATCGCCGCAAAATCATCAAGATCAAAAACACCAAACCCCGCCGCACGCTCAATCAAATGATGCAACAGATCG
>RFMT01000367.1 GCA_009927565.1 Acidimicrobiia bacterium | reverse complement strand
GATTTATTACTTCGGCGGCCAAATGGATAAAGAACTCGAATCACGACCCGAATCTTGGGCGATGCTCTCGCGACAGTTCTTCACCACGTTTCCGCAACTCGCGGGCGTCAAATTTTCACACATGTGGGGCGCACCAATTGATACATGCGCGCGATACAGCGTCTTTTGGGGCACGCAATTTGATAATCGCGTTGCATATGCGCTTGGCTACACGGGCTTGGGTGTTGCTGCCTCGCGTTTTGGGGGCGAAGTAATGCTCGACCTGCTCGCAAAAAATGAAACTCGTGCTACACAAACCGAATTCGTCAAAACTAAACCACGCGCGTTTCCGCCAGAGCCGTTCAGATTCATCGGCATTCAAGCAACTCGCTGGTCGCTCGACTATGAAGACCGCACGGGCAAGCGCAATTTGTGGCTCCGCCTACTCGACCGCTTGGGCTTGGGCTTTGACTCTTGATCTTCTAGCCTGACAGCATGAGTTTGCAGTCGGTCGCCGATGTTCGAAGCGCACTCGACGAGCACAATTATCTCGCTAGTGACGGTTTAGCGACCGCAGTCTTCTTGGCGATTTCACTCAATCGACCTCTATTGCTTGAAGGCGAAGCAGGTGTAGGCAAAACCGAACTGGCAAAAGTCTTGGCGACGATTCGTAGCAGCGAATTGATTCGTTTGCAGTGCTACGAAGGCATCGACGCCGCACAAGCCATGTACGACTGGGACTATTCGCGACAGTTGTTGCACTTACGCACCGTCGAGGCCACCGGCGAGGCAACATCAATCGGCGCCGAGAAACTCGAAGGTCAGCTCTACAGTGAGCGGTTTTTGATTCGTCGTGCACTTTTGCAAGCGATAGATCAACATGCTGGCGTGTCGCCCGTCTTGTTGATCGACGAAATCGACCGCGCAGACGACGAGTTTGAAGCATATTTGTTAGAAGTACTTTCAGATTTTCAGATTACGATCCCCGAGCTTGGCACATACAAAGCAACAACACCACCGCTGGTTGTGTTGACTTCGAACCGCACGCGCGACGTGCACGATGCACTGAAGCGTCGATGTCTTTATCACTGGGTTGAACACCCCGACTTTGATCGAGAAGTAGAAATCGTCAAACGACGCGTGCCTCAAGTTGCTGAAACTCTCGCCCGTCAAGTCGCAGCCGCCGTCGAAGCGCTGCGCAAGATGCAACTTTATAAACCACCAGGCGTCGCCGAAACAATTGACTGGGCTACAGCACTCGGTCGCCTCGGTGTCGGCGAACTAGACGAATCAGTCGTGCAGGCAACACTTGGCACAGTGCTCAAATATCGCGAAGACCACGAGCGCGTGCAAGAAAATGGCGTTGCCACATTGGTTAAACAAGCCTTTGAACGGGGCTTGTACAGCAACTAATGAATACTTCGTCACCTGCCCACAAAATGGCGGTGGCATTTGCCCGTATCTTGCGTGGCGCCGGCATTGACGTGCCACTTGACTCAGTGATTATTTTCGTCAGTGCCCTAAGCAAAGTTGGTCTTGAAAATCGTGACGATGTTTACTGGGCTGCATACGCAACACTCATTCGCCGCCACGAAGACTCTCAAATATTTGATCGTGCATTCGCCATATTCTGGGATCAACTAGCCGCAGTTGATACGGCTGCATACGAGCAACAAACCGAGTCTGTGACACTGTTAATCGACAGTGAAGACGCGAATAACGACGATCAAAACGCAGCACAAGTCGACGAAGATGAAAATACGCTCACCTTGCGATTCTCGAGCGTCGAAACACTTCGTGAAAAAGACTTCGCCGCATACAGCGAAACTGAACTGCGTGAAGCAGAGCAATTCATGTCGAGACTAAAACTCGCAGGGCCACCAAAACGCTCGTTGCGGCTTCAAAAAGCAAATCGCAAAGGCTCGCGACACGATATACGTCGCACGATGCGCGCGGTGTTGCAAAATGACGGCGAACCAATCGAAAGATACTGGCGCGAGCCGAGTACGAAGCTACGACGACTAGTCGTATTGCTCGACATCTCGGGCTCGATGGAGCCATACGCACGAGCCTTATTGCGATTCATGCACGCTGCGGTGGTCGGTCGTCAACGCGTTGAGGCATTCACACTCGGCACTCGCCTAACCCGAATCACACGCGAACTCGCTAATCGCGACCCAGATCGCGCACTGGCTCGAACTTCAGCCCAAGTTTCAGACTGGAGTGGCGGCACACGTCTCGGTGAATGTCTACAAAACTTCAACGACAATTGGGGTGTTGGCTCACTTGCGCGCGGTTCGATTTTTGTCATTCTCTCTGACGGTTGGGATCGTGGCGAACCCCAAGTGCTGGCCGAACAAATGTCGCGTCTAAAGCGGGTGGCATATCGCGTCATCTGGGTTAATCCACTAAAAGTTAGCCCGGGCTATGCACCGCTGGCACGTGGCATGGCCGCGGCGATGCCCTACATTGATGACTTCGTCGAAGGGCATTCACTCGACGCCCTGCGCGAACTCACCGAAGTTATTGCCCGTGATTCACGAGAGTCAACCGAGTTGCGAAAGGTCAAAAGTAATGCGTGAAATTTTGGGCGATATTGACCGTTGGCGCACGCAGAATAAACGCATCGCGGTTGCACGTGTCGTTGACATCGAAGGCTCTGGGCCTCGCGACCCTGGTGCGGCGATGGCAGTCAACGAAGACGGTGAAGTTTGCGGTTCTGTGTCGGGCGGGTGTGTCGAAGGCGCAGTCGTTGCCGAGGCATTAGAAATTTTGAAAAGCGATAGCCCAGGGCGACTGGTCAAA
>RFMT01000229.1 GCA_009927565.1 Acidimicrobiia bacterium | reverse complement strand
CTGAGGGGAATTGAACCCCTGGCCTGTACATTGCGAACGTACCGCTCTACCAACTGAGCTACAGCCCCGAAACGAACTAAATATTTAGGCGGCGCGATTGCGAAACTGGCGCATATAGCGAGTGCTGTCGCGTTGCACACGAAGCTGCACCAACCAATAGCAGTAGCCGATCAAGGCTATGAGGCTAAGCGTAAACGCATAGACCAAGACGATCGACCCAGTTGTAAACGCCAAGAAAAGTGAAATTACAGCCGCGCAAGCAAGACCGACGACCGTGTGTTGACGGCGCTGGCGAACAAGTTCGCGAGCATAAAACTCGCCCGAGATTGGCTGGTGCGAACGCGTGCCCTGGGGACGCAAAATTGGACCGGTCAGATGCGAAAACTGGCTCGCTGAACGCGACCGCAACTGGTTCGGCGCAAGTTCACGCGACATGCCACGCAACTGGGCTTGCGGGTGTCGAAGGTTCGAATTCTGCAGGCTCGACAAATTGCGCCTGAAAGCACTGACCGACATGTTCGGCGAATTGTTAATGCGGGCGCGCAAAATCGGCGGCAAGAGAACTGCGAGCCAGGCGGCGCCAACGATCAGGAGAATTAACTTGCTCATGGGGTCAACTAAGTGTATTACGGGTTAACGAGATCACTACCCAACGGGCTCAGACCCTTAAAAATATGGGTTTTGGCTTACTCTTCGCGACGATAGGTGCCCTGTCGCCCGCCAGACTTCTCCCATAGTGTCAGCTCGCCGATGACCATGGCGCGGTCGGCACTCTTACACATGTCGTAGATCGTGAGGGCTGCGACAGAACAGGCATGCAGGGCTTCCATCTCGACCCCCGTGCGATCGATCGTGTCAACTTGGGCCTCGACTGCGATGTGGTCGTCGCCGATTTCGAAGTTGATGTACACCGCGCCAACCAAAAGCGGATGACAAAGCGGGATCATTTCAGCGGTTCGCTTAGACGCCTGAATGCCAGCCACGCGGGCCACCGCGAGAACATCACCTTTTTTAACTTCGCGGTTGGCAATCGCGGCCGTAGTTTCTGGCTTCATGAAAACTTTGCAGCGCGCAACAGCACGACGATGTGTTGGCTCTTTTGGCGTTACATCAACCATGCGAGCGCGACCCAAAGGGTCAAGATGTGAAAAATTCAGTTCAGACATGAGAAATCTCGACCATAATTAGCCGCCAATTTGGCTCATCGAACGCTTCGGGCGAACGAATGTGACGTTTCCAATTGCATGGCCCGCCCACTTTGTGCCGACTGCTCGCGCAATTTCGGTTGCGATCGCATCGTCAGTTGCGCCGCCACGCAACATCGCCCGCAAATCAAACTCGGTCGTCGAAAACAAACAAGTGCGAAACTGACCTTCAGCAGTTAGTCGCACGCGATCGCAATCTCCACAAAATGGCTTCGTAACCGACGGAATGACACCAACGGTGCCTGCGCCGTCGAGATATCGCCAGCGGTCTGCTGGTGCGGCACCACGCGATGCGACCTGCTCAAGGGGGAAGACGCTATTTATTGTTGCGACGATTTCATCTTGACCGACGACGTCTTTGCTGTGCCACTGACCTTGTGCATCGAGCGGCATGAATTCAATAAATCGCACTTCAATTTTTTTGTCGCGTCCAAAACTTGCCAGTGCCAAGATTTCGTCGTCATTGACCCCGCGTTGAATGACAGCATTTATCTTGACCGGTGAAAAACCGGCCTCAATCGCTGCGTCAATGCCATCTAGAACATTGTCTAAATGATTGCGCCTTGTAATTTTGAAAAACTTTTCGCTTTGCAATGTGTCAAGGCTGATATTGATGCGCGACAGACCAGATTTCTTTAGTTCGTCGGCAATAAGTCGCAGTGTTGCGCCGTTGGTCGTAAGTGCAATGTCGATGTTCTTGCCTGCCAGAGGCGACTTGGCGGTGCTCGGCACTTTGAGTCGCGCCAATTTCTCGACCAACATTGGCAAGTGCGCTCGCACAGTTGGTTCGCCGCCGGTCAACCTAATGCTGTCGACATCAAATCGATGCACACAAAGTGTTGCCAGGCGCTCGATCTCTTCGAAAGTCAAAATCTGGTCGCGGTCGAGCCACGTCATGCCTTCTTCTGGCATGCAATATGTGCAACGAAAATTGCAACGGTCGGTGATTGAAATTCGCAGATCGCGAACGGTTCGCCCAAACGGGTCAATCAGTTGCATGATCGCATTTCCATAGGTTGAGCATATTACCCAAGCAACATCACGTCGACTTCAGCGCCTGACTGCAAACCCTGACCATCAGGCACGATTGCCAGACCATTTGCCTGTGACGTTGCCGCGAGTTGATGGCTGCCTTGAGGCCCCGTGTCGCGAACATGAAGTCGGCCATCGTCGGCAAATTCTCCGAACACTCGCATGAAGTGAATTTTGCCGTCTTGTTTGCGTTTCATCGGCGCATCGACAATTGCGCGCACGATTGGTCGAGTGAGGTTTTTTGTGTGACCCATCATTTTGCGCAATGACGGTCGGGCCAACATTTCGAAACTGATCATTGACGAAACCGGATTACCCGGCAACCCAAAAATTGGGATAACTCTTGCGTCGCTGGTCTTGAATTTGCCGAATGCAAAAGGTTTTGCCGGCTTAATTGCCATCTGCATCCAGTTCATTTCGGCGATACGCGACAAAACAATTTTCACGACATCAAAGTCACCCTGACCTACCCCGCCACTCGTGACTATCGCATCACATTTCGTTGCAACCTCTCGCAGTTTGTTCTCAAGCATGGCTTCGTCGTCAGCGACGATGCCGAGATTTATCACTTCACAACCAGTCGCACTAATCATTTCTGCCAGCATCGTTAAATTGCTTTCACGAATTTGACCTGGCTTTAGTTCTGAGCCGTCAGTCACAAGTTCGTCGCCAGTTGACAACATTGCAACTCGCAACTTGGGGTATGACAGAACTTTTCTTGCATTGATACTTGCCAACACGCCGATGCCTGCAGCGTTAATTACTTCACCTGATTTAAAGACAACATCTCCTGCGCACACGTCTTCACCGATTTCACGAATCCCATCTCCGGTTTTTGCCGCCTTATTGCACCGCACCCGCGTTGCGCTGAGTTCGGTCGCGTCTTCGATCATCACCACGGCATCTGCGCCTCGTGGCATCGGCGCGCCAGTCATTATTCTCGCTGCCTGCCCCGCACCAATCTCGTAACTTGCCACATGCCCTGCACCAATCACGCCGAGAACTTCGAGTTCGACGCCAGCAGTTGTCACATCTTGTGCGCGCACTGCAAAACCGTCAACTGCCGTGTTGGCGAACGGTGGAATGAACTCGGTCGCCACAACATCTTGAGCCACAACTCGCCCCGACATCGACTGGCAATCGACAAGTATCGGCGCGACTGGTTGACATCCACCGATCACAATTTTCTGTGCCTCGACGAAAGAAATCACATCGCTGACGGTATCGCCACAGAACTTGCGGCAGGCTGAACCACCCCACAGGCTGCCTACGATTAAGGCCAAGATGCCGGCCAATCCGAACACATATCAATCGCTTTCATCGTCGGGCCATAAGGCTTCTTGGCAAACAATGCCATCGGCTCCGCAGGCAGCCAAGAGCACGATCGAA
>RFMT01000129.1 GCA_009927565.1 Acidimicrobiia bacterium | reverse complement strand
GCCGATAATGCACAATTCGTGTTGCGACTTTCAGCGGGCTGGACAGTGCAACAATGTTTATTGTTTCGTGATCTCGATGACCCCGACCTTTGGCTCGGCACCGACAGTCATGGTCGCTGGGGCGAAATGAATGGCGCCCACCGCACCGATTTAGACGGTTGCACCGACATTGACTTCGTCAATACACCGTTCACAAATTGCATTCCGATTCGGCGACTGCCCCTGCTCATTGGACACAGTGCGACAATCAGCGTTGCGGTCATCGATATAGAAACACTGGGCATTACCAAACAGACCCAGCAATACAAAAAGGTCTCGCCAAATACTTGGCGTTATTTCAGTGCTGCCTCAAACTGTGAAGTCGAGTCAACAGTCGACGAATTTGGATTTATTGTCGACGAGCCGAATCGATTTCAACGCATCACATAGTGCGTACTAGTCGGTGACGGCGGCGTAAACCAACGAACGCAGATACTGTCGAATCGGATACGTGCTCGACGGAATCAACTGCGTGAAGAACATCGCACTGATCTCATTGACCGGATCAACCCAAAATGCGGTGCTGGCCATGCCACCCCAACCAAACGTGCCATTCGGACAAGCCACGCGAGTTTTAGCCTGATCAATGACGACAGAAAACCCAAGACCAAAACCCAAGCCGTCATAAAAAATTTCTTCGCCAAGTGGTCGGCCGAAAGTTGAAATGTCGGCGTTATTCGGCAGATGATTCATCACCATGGTTTCGAAAGTGCGCGAAGAGATAATTTGCACTTTGCCCGACTTGCCCCGACCTTCGAGCATGCGGATGAACTTAAAGTAATCGCCCGCGGTTGAAACTAGACCGCCTCCGCCAGATAAAAACACTGGTTTCTCGAGAGCATTGTTGCCAAAACTGCTGAGTCTTGCCTTTTTGTGAGTTGCTTCGTCGTATCTATACAGCGACGCAACTCGGTCGTTTTTGTCATTCGATACCCAAAAACCGGTGTCATGCATCTCGAGGGGCTGAAAAATATTCTTTTCAAAGAATTCGTCGAGTGGCATCTTGCCAACAACTTCAACCACTCGACCAATGATGTCGGTTGCCACGCTGTAGTTCCAACTTGAGCCGGGCTGAAACAAAAGTGGCAACGCGGCGTATTTATCACAGATGACTTCGAGTGAATCTTTGTACGCCACGCCTGCTTCAAAACCAGCGCGGCGATACATATCGTCGACGACGTCTGCGTACATAAAGCCGTAGGTCATGCCTGCCGTGTGAGTGAGTAGATGCCAAATGCGAATTGGCTCAGTTAAAGCATTAGTCAGTGGCTTCAACACAGTGCCCGTATTCCAAACGCGAGTGTCAGCAAATGAAGGGATGAATTTGCTCACCGGGTCGGTGAGTTGAAGCAAGCCGCGTTCGACCAACATCATCAACGCAATCGAAGTGATCGGTTTTGTCATCGAATAAATGCGATAAATCGTGTCGTCGGTGATCGGCGCACCAGTTTCAGAATCTTTGTGGCCATACATGCCAAAGTGCGCGACTTTGCCGTGTCGCGCCACGGCGACTGCGTAACCAGCCAAGCGACCTTCGTCGACATAGCGATTGAAGTGCTCGTCGATATTTTTCAGTCGCGTCGCATCAAACCCGACCTCTTTGGCGTCTACCGTTACCCCAAAATTTATTGTCATATGCACTGACTTTAAACTATTTGTCGAATTTTTCTTTAAGCCAAGAGTTCAGTTGTGGCCCAATATCTTTGCGCTCAAGAGCAATTTCAATGACCGCACGCAAAAGCCCCATCGGCGTGCCAGTGTCGTACCGAGTTATCTCGCTAACCACACCGACCAAAGCGTTCTCACTTGCCAACATCGCCAACGCATCGGTCAACTGCAACTCGCCGTTTGAACTGGGTTTAATCAGTTCGAGTTTTTCAAAAACCTCTGGCGACAAAACATAACGACCAATAATTACGATGTCGCTCACTGCGTCAGCAGGCTTTGGTTTTTCAACTACCTGCAAAATTGCAACCGAAGAATCTGTGCTACTCGCACCGCCCGCAACTTTGACGTTGCCATA
>RFMT01000154.1 GCA_009927565.1 Acidimicrobiia bacterium | reverse complement strand
TTCAATCTGTTCGCCTGGTTTGGCTTGTTCAACTACCGAGTCTGCGAGAGATTGCAACTCTGGCACACCAACACTCATGCCGCGGTGCCACCAATTGTAAGCGATCGCACGCGCAATGTTGGTTGACCGTCACCTACTGGCACGCCTTGGCCATCTTTGCCGCAAGTGCCAGGGTTGCCCATCGCAAAGTCGTTGCCAAGCAAGTCAATGTCTTTCAAAACTTCAGGACCATTGCCGATCAAGTTGCCTTCACGTAACGGCTCTGTGATCTCGCCATTCTCGATCAAGTAAGCCTCGGTCATACCGAAAACAAAGTCGCCGCTTGCGGTATCGACTTGGCCGCCACCGAGTTTGGCGATGTAGACGCCTTGCTTGGTATCGCGCACGATGTCGTCTGGGTCTTCTTTGCCGTTGAGCACAAAAGTATTTGTCATTCGCACCATCGGCAAATGTTGATAACTCTGACGTCGACCGTTGCCGCTTTGCGCGCGACCCTCTTTGCGCGCACGCAGGTAGTCCCACATATAGTCGGTGAGAACACCATCTTTGATCAAAGTGTTGCGTTGCGACGGATGTCCTTCGTCGTCAATACCGATCGCGCCCCACTCTGCAGTCATCGTGCCATCATCGACGAGCGTGACCAGCGGCGATGCAACAAGTTCGCCCATCTTGCCGCGATAAACACTCGCACTTTTGCCAACGAGGTCGGCTTCAAGACCGTGACCACATGCTTCGTGAAACAAAACGCCGCCACTGCCGCGTTTGATAACAACTGGCATCGCACCCGATGGTGCGGGGCGCGCAGAAAGTTTTGTCACCGCCTGCTTTGCGGCGCGAATCGCCAACTCTTCGACGTCGTTTTCGTCGAACATTTCGAAGCCGATCGTGTGACCAAGCGAGTCGTAGCCAGTTTGCATGCCGCCATCGCCGGTGGCAACGACACTGACGCGCAACAGAGTGCGAACTTGTTCGTCGGCGCTGAGAACACCGTTGCTGTTGGCAATCAAGATTCGCTTGCGTGAATCGCCGTAACCCGCCGAGACTTGCACGATCGATGCGTTGACCTCGCGCGCGGCCGCATCAACACGCTTGAGCAGTTCAACTTTGCGCGACTTTTCAACCGCGTCGGGTGAAAGTTTGACCGTGTTGACCGAATGGCGCAACACATTGCCGAGCTGCACTTTGTGCACACCTCCGCCACCCTGTTTTGCGGCCAGAGCCGCAGCCTCAGCAGCGGCCAACAAACCGCGTTCTGACAGATCTGAAGTGTGGGCAAAGCCAGTGGTCTCGCCAGAAACGACGCGAATGCCCGCACCGCGATCTCGCCCCGAGGTAACTTGCTCGACTCTGCCGTCATCGAGGCCTGCCGAGGTCGAACGTTTGTCCTCTATATAGATCTCAGAAAACTCGGCCCCCGTGCTAAGACCTTTGGCCAAAACCCGCTCTAATACATCAGGGGCTACGAGTGGTTCGACGGTTTGAGTTTTTGACATGTTCATAGCCTAGGCGTCTCGGGTCTCAGGGCGCCTTGCCGTAAGCCATAATCTTTGATTGTGAATAATTTGCGCGCGAGCAAAAACCCAGATTCAGACTCTGGCGCTTCACAAAAAACTGGTCGCCGACCGACTCTGCCAATTGACTTCGAACATCGAATGATCTGGTGGAAAGAAGTTTTAATTTTCGGCATTTTCTATTCGGTTTACACAGTAATTCGCAACCAATTCGGCTCGACTCTCGTCGAAGGTGTCTCGGTGCCGAATCACGCATTCACAAACGCGATGCGAGTTATTCGATTCGAGCGATGGATCGGTCTTTATCACGAAGAAACTTTGCAAGATTGGGTCTTGCCACATCTTTGGCTCATCAAACAATGAATGTTTTTATGGCACCGCACACTTTTTTGTAACTCTCGGTGTTTTCATCACGCTTTACAAACTTCGACCAAGTGTTTTCGGTCAGTGGAGAAA
The DNA here is from genome assembly GCA_009927565.1 of Acidimicrobiia bacterium. GTDB lineage: Bacteria > Actinomycetota > Acidimicrobiia > Acidimicrobiales > Ilumatobacteraceae > BACL27. The sequence continues at coordinate 3,290 of RFMT01000154.1, read as the reverse complement.
CACACTCGCCGTCATGACTGCACTCGCGATTATCGGCTTTTCATTTTTTCCGTTGATGCCGCCACGATTGCTCGACGCACCGTGCCCCGACGAGGGCTACGGCGCTGCGTGCATCGAAAGCGAATATCGCAATTTCAACGGTGCTGAGAATTTCGGATTTGTCGACACAATCAAAGAATATGGCGGACCGTGGGCGTTCGATCGCGGTGCAGGCAGCAAGTTTTCTAATCAATACGCCGCGATGCCGTCACTGCATATCGGTTGGGCGACATGGTGCGCGTTTGGTCTTTGGCCGATTGCTCGACGATTGTGGATGCGACTCGCGCTGTTGATTTATCCGGCGGTCACCACGTTTTGCATCATCGTCACTGGCAATCACTTTTGGATCGACGGCGTCGGCGGAATTCTCGCCTACGTTGTGGCATATTTCATTGGCACCGAAATCCACTACTGGAATCATCGGCGACTCGTAACCAAACTCACTAAGAACCATCCCAGCGCGCGGGGCTAGCGTTGTAGGCGCTATGGCGCTTTCAGACATTCGCCAACCGAGCGATCTCGCAAAGTTGAGCTTCGAACAACTCGCAGAATTATCGGGCGAAATTCGTGACTTCATCGTCGACTCGGTTGCAAAAAACAGCGGCCACCTTGGTTCAAACCTGGGCGCCGTCGAATTGACGCTGGCCCTGCACAGAGTTTTCGAGTCGCCACGCGATGCGATTTTGTGGGACACGGGCCATCAGGCGTATGTGCACAAAATTGTTACCGGCCGTCGCGGTGGTTTTGCCAACTTGCGCCAGGCCGGTGGCATCTCTGGTTACCCGAGCCGCGAAGAAAGCATCCACGACTTCATCGAAAACAGTCATGCTTCAACTGTTTTGAGTTACGCGTATGGATTAGCAGTTGCGCGTGATCAAAATCCGAATCCTAATCACCGCCATATCGTCGCCGTTATCGGTGATGGCTCGCTAACTGGTGGCATGGCATACGAGGCGTTGAACAATCTCGGACACTCAAAGCGTCGTGTGATTATTGTGCTAAACGACAACGGTCGATCGTATGCACCGACAATTTCAAATGTGACGAGTCCGAGAACTTTGAACACTGCACCGAGTGCACTCGACGAAACAGGAGAGTTGGCACGTCCACAAGACAAACTCACAAAGATGCTCTCGCGTGCACTCACCGACATCAGACTCAACCCTGTTTATGTTCGTCGTCAACGCAAACTTGAAAAGTTTTTGTATGACCTACCTGTCGTCGGCCCGCAAGCCGAGCGTGGCATCGAAGCATTCAAGGCCGGCATTCGCGAATTTCTGCAACCAACTGCATTCTTCGAAGCGCTCGGCGTGCGCTACATCGGACCAATCGACGGTCACGATCAAAAAGCACTCGAGCACGCGTTAAAGTCGGCATCGCAACGCGTCGAAGAAGGCCCGCTCGTGATTCACGTGATCACCCAAAAAGGTCGCGGTTACCCACCTGCCGAAGACGACGACGAAAAAAATCTCCACGACGCCCCTGTGTTTGACCCCGTCACTGGTCCACCAAAATCAGTGCCGACGGGTTACACGCAAGCATTCGCAGATTCGATCATCAAAATCGCCGAACAAGATTCGCGAATCATGGCGATCACTGCAGCGATGCCCGGGCCAACTGGGTTGTTGCCGTTTCAAGCGCGGTTTCCAGATCGATTCATCGATGTCGGCATTGCAGAGCAACATGCAGTTACGGCAGCAGCCGGCATGGCGATGGGCGGCTTGCGACCAGTTGTCGCTTTATATTCGACTTTCTTAAATCGTGCATGGGATCAAATCGTCTACGACGTTGCACTTCACCGCTTGCCGGTCGTGTTTTGCCTTGACCGAGCCGGCATCACTGGTGACGATGGCCCGAGCCATAACGGCATTTTTGATATGGCGCTTCTGTCGAAGGTGCCAGGCATGCGTTTGCTCGCACCGTCGAGCGCACAAGATCTGGCGCAGATGCTTGAAGATGCAATTTCACTCGCCGACTCGGGGCCCGTTGCAATTCGATATCCGAAAGGTTTGGCGCGTTCAGTTGGTGAGCGCGAAGTTGGCTCGGGTTTGCATGCGCGCAAACTGCGCAACTCTTCTGTGCCTAATGTTTGCGTTTTAGCAATCGGCAAAATGGTTGCTGCTGCCGAAAGTGCGGTTGATGCGCTTGCAAGTCGCGGTATCGAGATAACTCTTTACGACGTTCGCAGTTGCGTGCCAGCCGACGAATTGATGATTGCCGATGCGGCTCGCCACTGTGTTGTTGTAACTATCGAAGATGGCATTCGCGATGGTGGCGTCGGCATGATGCTCGCCGATTTAGTGACAAACGCTGAGGGTTCTGTTCATCCCCGAATTGAAGTGTTGGGTCTACCAACGAAATTCACGCCTCAAGCCAAACCAGCGGCAATTCTCAAACAACTTGGGCTTGATGCCGAGTCGCTCACTGTCACCCTTGCCGACTTGGCAACGGTCAAAAATTGCTAGACAAAGCGTTGCTTGACGGCGAGCTATCGCTCGCATTGCGAGTGGCAGACGCAGCCGACGCTGTGAGCCTTGCCGGTTTTAACTCGCGAAGTTTTTCTGTGATGCGCAAAGCCGACAAAAGCGAAGTCACAGAAATAGATCGCGCCACAGAAACCGCGATCACAGATATTTTGCGAGCCGTGCGACCCGAGCACAGTGTTTACGGCGAAGAGCACGGCATCGTTGGCCCCGCTGATGCGAAGTTTCAGTGGGTCATTGATCCGATTGATGGCACGAGCAACTTTGTGCGCGGTGTGCCGGTTTGGGCATCGTTAATTGCTCTCGTTTACGACAACGTGCCGGTACTCGGTGTTGTTTCTGCGCCGGCGATGGGCATGCGATGGTGGGCTCACGTCGCGAGCGATGCGTTTTTTAACGGAGCCCAACTACGCGTGAGCGAGATCGCCGAATTACGAAATGCGAGTCTGAGCATCACCGTCAACAAGTATTGGCATGACCTTGACCCAGACGGCATGTTAGAAAACCTGCAACGCAGTGTTTCGCGTGTGCGTGGCTATGGCGACTTTTGGCAACACATGCTTGTGGCACAGGGTGCTATCGATATTGCGATCGACTCGATTGGTTTGGCGCCGTATGACATTGCTGCCCTCGTGCCGATTGTTCAACAGGCTGGCGGTCAGTGTTCTGATCGTCTCGGCGAAACTAATTGGCGTGCAAACTCGCTAGTCACGTCAAACTCACTTCTCCACGCCACAACCCTCGCCCACCTACCAAAATAATTTTCGC
>RFMT01000130.1 GCA_009927565.1 Acidimicrobiia bacterium | reverse complement strand
CGAGAAAAACGATTTCGGAAACCCCGCTTCGAAGTCCCATGACGGGGCAAGGGGCGTAATCTGATTCGCAATTTGACTCGTGCGACAAACAAGGCCGGCAGAGGCGCGCGGAGCGCATATCCATTTGTGAAAGTTGCCGACCCAAACGTCAAAGTCTGCGGGCAATGCTGGGGTCAGCATGCCGGGTGCGTGCGCGGCGTCGATCACGACACGAGCCTGCGGCGAAACGCGGCGAATCGTGCGAACGATTTGATCTATCGGTAGTGCGAGCGCAGTCTCGGATGTGATTTGGTCGAGCACTACGAGGGTTGTTTCATTCGTCAGTGCGGCAAAGACACTGTCGGCGATGTCGTCTGCGGTTTGAGCTCCCGCGGCGAAGTCAACTTCGGCGATGCGCAAAGTGCTTTGAGTGCGACGCGCGATTTCAGCCAAGCCGTTTAGTACGCCGCCGTAGCCAAGGCTTGTGGCGACGATTTGCGAGCGCGGTTTTGTGATCAGCGCGCTGGCCGCTGTAATCACGCCCTGCGATGCGTTGGGTACGAAAGCGAATAATTCTGGTGTTGTACCGAGCCATTCGGCAACGAACGCGCGCGCTTCATCGTGCAACTTGGGCAACGTGGTGCGAAAAAACAGATTCGGATTACTTTCTTCGAGCACTTGAAACTCGCGTTGAGCTTGTGCGACGATTTTTGGTACGGCACCGAAAGATCCGTGATTTAGATAAACAATTTGCGGGTCAAGGCTGAACTGTTCCCGATACTTATTCACCTCGCAGATGCTAATTGCTCGCGCTATTCATCGTTTGCAACTGAAGTAGTCTTAAGCGAGAGGGAGCAACATGGAAATTAACAATGCGTTTGAAGTGAAGGCGCCGATTGATGTTGCGTGGGCGACGCTGACTGATTTGGCACGAATCGCGCCGTGCTTGCCAGGTGCGACTTTAACCAGCATTGAAGGCGACATATATAAAGGACACGTGACCGTCAAGGTCGGACCGATCGTGGCCAAGTTTGGCGGTCAGGCGATCTTTCAAGAGCGCAACGACGCCGCACATCGTGCGGTATTGAAGGGCGAGGGTCGTGATTCGACCGGCAAGGGCAATGCTTCGGCAATTATCACTGCGCAACTTGAAAGTGTTGACGCCAACACGACGCGTTGCACGGTGAATACAGATCTCACGATCACGGGCAAGATTGCCCAATTTGGTCGTGGTGCGCTTGCCGATGTCAGCGACAAATTGCTGAAGCAGTTTGTCGTCAATCTCGAGTCGACAGTGCTGGCACAAGAAGTTGCAAGTACCGCCGACGTGCCGGCAAAAGAAGTTGCAAGCGCGGCCGAGAATGCGCCGCTTAATCTCTTGGGCTCGACTGGTTTGTCGCTCGCGCTGCCAATTCTTAAACGCGCTTTGCCAGTACTTCTCGCCATCGCCGCAATTTTCTGGTTCGTACTGCGCTAGAAGCGGGCTGAAACACGCGAGCGATGAGTTAACTGCGCGCCACGAATT
>RFMT01000231.1 GCA_009927565.1 Acidimicrobiia bacterium | reverse complement strand
CTTATTGAAAGCAATCGCTGACTCAAAGTCGCGACCGTTGGCGAAATTGCTCGTCGGCCTCGGCATTAAAAATCTCGGTCCGGCAGCAGCAGAATCTTTGTCGCGACGCTTTGGTTCGCTTGACGCCATAATCGAAGCGACGCCCGAGCAGTTAAGCGAGATTGACGGCGTAGGCGAAGTGATTGCCAAGAAAATAACTGACTGGTTTGCTGACAAGTCGCATATGGCGATCATTAAAAAGTTTCGTGCGGCGGGTGTCGAGTTCGGCAATGTTGCAGTCAATAACGCCCCACAAAATCTCGTTGGCAAGGCGATCGTCGTTACTGGAACGGTCGAAGGTTTCAGTCGCGAAGAGGCTCAGGAGGCAATCACAAGCCGGGGCGGCAAGAGCCCGGGAAGTGTAAGTGCAAAAACTTTTGCTCTAGTTGTGGGCGATGAACCGGGTGCCAGCAAACTCACCAAGGCAACAGAACTAGGCGTGCCGATTATTTATGCTGCAGGTTTTTTGAAACTACTTGAGACAGGCGAATTGCCGAAATAAAACTGACACTGTGCGCGGGGCGTTTGCGCCGCGAATTTTTAGTCCGTGTCGAATTGCCACGTGTATGTTCGTGCTTTCTCGCGACCATCGGCGATTCGCCAGTAGAGAACCTTGCCTTCGTGCTCACCTTGCTTGAATTCTTCGATTATCGCGCCAACCTGTGGTTGAAAACTGATGATGAAATTACCGGGATCAAAAACAGCTGTCGGGGGCAACTCAACTTGTGCGCCAGGTGCTGCTTGTTGGCCAGATGAGGTCAACTCATCGAGACGAGTTGTTGGCAGTTCAATCCCGTCGATGAAAAGAACCGCTTCATAACCTTCGATGAAGTCGACGATAATTTGAGACTGACGCAAAACTCGGTCGCCATCAGCAGGCGACATTCGCTCGATTGCATCTGGAAGCCCCGACTCATCGCGACCGGTTTGTGTCGCGCGAAAACCAAAAATAACTAATACGAGTCCGAGTGCGATGCCGACGCTGATCAGCAATTGTTCTTTGTCGAGTTTTCGCTTTGGCTTGTTTGCATCTGGCGAATTATTCGAGTTAGTTGTCACACCTATATTCTCGCCCCAAACCGTTCAGAAAACATTGCTTGAGCGCAACGACTAGTAGTTTTGATGGCACGATGATCGAGTCAGATGCCCTGGTTGGCAAAGTTATTGTTGGGCGCTATCGGATTGAGTCTTTGCGAAGCGATAGTAGCGCTGCGGTCAAGGTTTATGTGGCAGATGACCTAAGACACAACAAAAAAGTTTCTGTGAGATTGATGCCAACGCGTTCTTTGATTGATTTAGATGCTGGATTGATTGACGAGGCGAGTGCGTTGGCCGCTTATAAACAGTTGATGCAGCAACTCTTCACCATGAATCATCCGACTTTGGTGTGTATCGACGATTGGGGTGACACGGTAATTGACGGGGTGCGTCATGCATTCAATGTGACCGAGTTTTACGGACAAGGAACGCTGCGTGAGTTTCTAGACCGCGGTCGAAGGCTTTCACCCTCTCAAGCACTCGTTGTCGGTATAGATGTGTGTCGTGCATTGCATCATGCACATCAAAATGGTTTTGCGCACGGCGATGTGCGACCGGCGAATTGATTTTTGGCGATGATGCGCGCGTGCGGCTCACGGGTCTGGGTACAAAGCGTTCGGCTAACGCCGAGCAGATGAGTTTGGAGCAAGCAAAGTTTGCCGCGCCAGAAATTGGTCTCGGGTCGGCACCAAACGAGCAAACCGACATTTATTCGTTGGCGATCACTCTGCTTGAGTCGATAACTGGAGAAGTGCCGTTCGTCGGCGAATCTGTGGCGATCACATTGGCTAATCGCGTCGACAAGTTGTTGCCCGTGACTGCCGACATGGGTCCGATTGCTGCGCCGATTGAGCGTGCTGGGCGACCATTGCCCGATGAACGTGGCACCGCACTTGAACTTGGGCAGGCACTGGCGCAGATAGCCGACAAGTTGCCGCGGCCTCTACCAATAGACACGGTTGTGCCGAAAAAGTTCGAAGATGTGATTACTCGTCCTCATCCCGTAGTGGCGGCGAACGAGGTTGTTGCGGTTCAGATAGTTGAGCCGACGGTTGTTGCTGAGACTGTGCCACCGGTTGTTGTCGAGTCACCAAAAACTACTCGTCGACTTAAGCGCATGTTCGCTCTTGCAGCTGCTGGGGTGATCGCAATCGTCGGTGTCGTTGGGTTTCAAGTGCTCACGAAGAAAAGTTTTGTGGTGCCTGATTTGTCGGGTGTCGCCGAAGCAGAGGCGCGCAACTCGATTGCGACAAATGATTGGGAGATCATCATCAGAGCCGAGCGCACGAATGATGTCGAGTTTGGTTTTGTAATTCGCACTGAGCCTGGGGCTGGCGAGAAATTGACACAGGGCGACACTTTGGTCATGTACGTGTCAGAGGGTGCGCCACTCGGTGTGTTGATTGATGTGGTGGGTGAATCGCGTGAGGTCGCATTCAAGAAATTGACTGAGAGTGGTCTGAGCGTGTCTGCGACTGAAGAAGCAAGCGACAGCGTGCCGATCGGCAATGTGATTTCGTGGACTGTCGCAAAGCAGCCTTCGCTCGTTGCGGGTGATCAAGTTTTGCAAGGCACTGAAGTCAAAATCGTCGTGTCGAGCGGACCATCTCTACGCACGGTGCCGCTAATCGTTGGTCTGAAACTCGATGAAGCAAGTGCGATTGTTGCCGAGTTGGGGCTAGTTCTAGGTAGCAGTGATGACAGTTACAGCAGTGACGTGGCCGTCGGTTTGATTGGCGCACAATCACCGCCACCGGGCCAACTAGTACCCAAAGACAGCACGATTGTTTACTCGATTTCACTTGGGCCCGATTTGGTCGTGTTGCCGAACATCATTGGCATCAATTTTGCAGAAGCCGAGAAGCGGTTGCTCGAAGCCGGATTCGTTGTCGGTGAAGTTTCTGGACGTAAGTCATATCGCATGAAGAGCGCGTCGGTCAAAGGTGTCGCGGTCAAAAATGGCGACATGGTGGCGCGTGGATCTGCGATCGACATGGTCTTCCCGTGAATTTGGAGCGAGAAGAAAGCACTTCAGACTTAAGTGTTCTCGACAGTGGCGGTGTCGACGAAGTTTCGGTAATTCCGTGGTCGTTATTACTACGACGCAAACTTGTGCAGCGTGTTGGTGTCTCACGACGCAAAGCAACTCTAATTGTGCTGTTGAGTTGTGTATTCACTGTGAGTTTCATGATCACGCTGCTGGTCGTGTCGCTAAAAACTGTTGCTGATGATTTAAACAGCACAACCGGAATCATTAGTTGGGCGATTACCGCACCGATGTTGGCATTCGGCGTCGTCGGCCCTGCATTTGGCAAAGTCGGCGATTTGTGGGGACACAAACGAGTTTTTGTTTGGGGGTTGTTCGTCGCCGGAATTTTCGCTCTGAGTACAGCGTTCGCGTGGAATGCAACGTCAATGATTATTTTTCGCACACTCTCAGCTGCTGGGGGCTCGGCGCTTGGCCCGGCCGCGATGGCATATATCAACCGCATGTTTGATCCCAGCGAACGGGTGCGGCCACTGGGTTATTGGAGCTTCGTCACTGCTGGTGCACCTGTGATTGGTGTTGTTGCTGGTGTGCCGCTTGTTGAGTTGTTTGGTTGGCGAACGATTTTTCTGATGCAAGCGCCGCTGTGTTTGATTGGTTGCGTGGTTGCTTGGTGGTTGCTCGGCGACACCGAGCGGCGCGCGAATGTGAAGTTCGATGTCAAGGGTGCGTTGTTGCTTGGTGCTGGTTCGGTGATGATTTTGCTGGCGATTAATCGTGGTCCAGCGTGGGGGTATCTCGCGGCGCGCACAGTCTTTGTTGCAATGGTGGGTGTCGTGGCTTTGACATTTTTTGTTCGTGTAGAAAAACGCGCGAGTGACCCGATGTTGCCGCTGAAATGGTTTGGTACGCGCAATGTTGCGTTTCCTGTGGCGAGTCAGGCGCTGACGAACTTTGCATACATGGGTGGATTTATGATCGTGCCGCAGTTGCTCGAAGTTGGTTTAGGTTTTTCAACTTCGCATATTGGCTGGTTGATTATTGCTCGGCCGCTTGTGTTTTCACTTGTTGCACCGTTCTCTGGTCGGATTGCGATTCGAATTGGTGAGCGCAATGCCGGCGTAATTGGCGCAATTGCTGTGATGTGTTCAATGTTGATGTTGTCGCAAATTGACTTGGGCTCGTCTGATTTGTTTATCGCTGTCGGATTGTCGCTTTCTGGTGCTGGTCTCGGAATTGCGTCGCCGGCATTGACTGCGTTGCTCGCAAATTCGGTTGATGTTGCTGATCTTGGTGTGGCAAGTGCCGTGCAACAATTGCTCAATCAGATGGGTGCCGTGTTGGGTGCGGCCGTGATGGTCGGCGTTCATGAGGCGACTATCGGCTCAGGAATTGTTCGCAGTTTTTCTTATGCGTTGCTTGCCGGTGCGATCTCGAGTGCTGTCGGTATTTTGGCTGCGAGTGCTGTGCGTCGCACACCAGTTCAAAGCCCGATTGGCTAAACTTTGGTCGTCGCTAATCGGCGGCGAAAACTAGCGAGAGGTAGCTTTTTGAAGGTTTTGATTCCGCCGGGCAAGTCAGGCAACGTACTCGCGACAATTGCGATTGGCGAGCAATATTTGCAGCCATTCATGAAATACGCCTATCACACCTGGGAGATGTATTGCCGCCGCCACGATCTCGGCCTCATTCTCTTCGACGAAG
>RFMT01000131.1 GCA_009927565.1 Acidimicrobiia bacterium | reverse complement strand
CGCCTAGACCTTCAATGTCCATAGCGCCACGCGACGCAAAGTGAATTATCCGCTGATCGCGTTGAAACGGGCACTCTGGCTCGACACATCGCGTATCTGCCTCGCCGTCAACTTGAACCAGTTTTGACTTCAAGTCGCAGACGCAAGTCGTCGGAAACTTCCATGGCTTCGAATTCTTCGGACGCAATGACAGCACCGGTCCGACAACTTCAGGAATCACATCGCCTGCTTTGCGCACCACGACCGTGTCCCCAGGTCGCACATCTTTCAGTTGCACTTGTTCGCGATTGTGCAGAGTCGCCATCGAAACTGTGCTGCCTGACAGCACAACAGGCTCAAGAACGGCAAACGGCGTTGCGCGACCCGTGCGACCGATCGAAACCGAAATATCTTTGAGGAGCGTATTGCGCTCTTCTGGCGCAAATTTCACGGCAATCGCCCACCGCGGAGCGCGCGATGTGAAACCTAGTTGCTCACGCTGCGCAAGATCATCGAGTTTTACAACAACTCCGTCAATTTCGTAATTCAGCTCGTGGCGAGCGGCCTCCCATCTCTGACAAAATTCGACGACTTTGCTCAAAGAATCAAGAGTCTTGATTTCAGGATTAATCGGAAACCCGAGCAATCGCAAATAGTCAAGCGTCTGAGTATGCGTCGCAAAATTCGGTGCGCCAACAACTTCACCGAGTTGATACGCCCAAAACGAGAGTTCACGTGTTGCAGTAACTTGTGCATTTTTCTGACGCAAACTTCCAGCACCAGCATTTCGCGGATTCGCCGGCACATTTTCGGGTCTCTTCCCCTCGCGCACTCTGTTTTCGTTTTCGCGCAACTTTGCCTCGCGAAATTTTTCGAAGGCTTCGATCGACATATAAACCTCACCGCGCACCTCAAGCACACTCGGCACGGCCGCACCAGATTGTGCAAACAACTTTTTAGGTATCACACTGATCGTGCGCACATTTGCGGTTACATCTTCACCGACTTTTCCGTCACCACGTGTTGCCGCTTGAACAAGTTCACCGTTTTCATAACGAATGCTCAATGCCAAACCGTCAATCTTCAACTCGCACGCAAATTGCATTGCAACATTGTTAAGACCCTTGGCTGCACGCTCACCCCATGCTTGCAACTCGGCGACATCCATTGCATTATCAAGACTCGTCATCGGCACTCGATGCGTCACCGGGTCAAACGTCGCCCACCCGCACCCACCGTTTGAGTCGGCGAAGCATCATCTCGCAACTCTGGATATTT
>RFMT01000232.1 GCA_009927565.1 Acidimicrobiia bacterium | reverse complement strand
TTTGATAATGCTCATCGCCTTGTGAGTGTAGTTAGCCTGTAGTTCTGTGGCGATTCGTAAAAATAATGCTTTTAGCGGTGACGCAATCGCTGATTTTGTATATCTAGATCACGCGGCGAGCACGCCGATGCGCCAAGAGGCGATCGATGCAATGGCGCCATATTTGAGTGGTATTTACGCCAACCCGTCGGGCTCGCATCGGTTTTCGCGAATCGCGCGCAAAGCAATTGACGAGGCGCGCGATGATGTCGCCGACTTGCTTGGTTGCAAAGTTGGCGAGGTTGTGTTTACGAGCGGTGGTACTGAGGGCGATAACGCGGCGATTTTTGGTGCCGCACGCCACAATTCAGGTGTTGCAGTTTGCTCGGCTGCCGAACACCACGCGGTTCTGCATTGTGTCGAAAACTTGAAGGGCAAAGTTGTTGGAGTTGACGCAACGGGAGTGATAGATGTTGCCGAACTCGAGCGAGTGTTGCAAGAAGCCCACGCGAGCACCAACGCGGCTGACCGTGTTGGTGTTGTCTCGGTGATGGCGGTAAACAACGAAGTTGGCAGCATTTCGCCGTTGCGACAAGTAGCAAAAGTCGTGCGCGCAAATGCGCCCGGTGCCGTGTTGCACACCGATGCGGTGCAGGCGACTTGTTGGCAAGACTTGCGCGAGATTTCAAAACTCGTGGATGTACTTTCGGTTTCTGCACATAAATTCGGCGGGCCAAAAGGTATGGGTATTACGATGCAGCGACTCGGTTTAGAAATTGATCCGCTGATCGTGGGTGGTGGTCAAGAGCGTGATCGCCGAAGTGGCACACACAATGTTGCTGGCATTATGGCAACCGCGGCTGCGTTGCGGGCGACAGATTCGTCGCGTGATGCCGAAGTTGCGCGAGTTACCAAGTTGCGTGATGCATTAGTTGACGGCGTGATGAGTGAAATCGAAGATGTTATTGAAACTGTGCCGCGTGACAAGCGCGTTGCTGGTATTGCTCACATGTGTATCGGTGATTGTGAGAGCGAATCGGTGTTGTATCTGCTCGACGAAGCGATGATTTGTGCTTCGGCAGCAAGTGCGTGCGCGAGTGGGGCAATGGAGTCGTCGCATGTGTTGAGCGCAATGGGCGTCGACAAGAAATATTCAATGGGAGCACTGAGAATGAGTCTTGGGCATACGACGACCGAGAGCGAGATTGATCGTGCAATAACAGCGCTGGTCGGTGTCGTTCGTCAACTGCGGCGCAATAAAGTTAAAGCCTGATGAAAGTTCTCGTAGCGATGTCGGGTGGCGTTGATTCGTCTGTGGCTGCGGCTGAACTGATCGGTCAAGGTCACGAAGTTGTCGGTGTGACGATGCGTTTGTGGGGTGGCGATAGCGATACAGGATGTTGCTCGGTTTCAGATGTTGATGATGCACGTCGAGTGGCACAGCAACTAGGCATCGATCATTTGGTGTTCAATTTTTCTGACGATTTCAACACGCATGTTGTGGCGCCGTATGTTCAGGCGCATGTTGATGGCATTACGCCTAATCCGTGTATCGAGTGCAATCGGCATCTGAAGTTTGATCGTCTAAGTGAGCGTGCACGAGTTTTGGGCTTTGATGCGGTGGCGACTGGTCATCATGCGCAAGTTTCGCGTGGCGACGATGGTGTTTATCGTTTGACGCGCGGTCGCGATGAGTTGAAAGATCAAAGTTATGTCGTATATATGCTCGATCAGACCGAGTTGGCGTACACGATGTTTCCGGTTGGGCACATGACAAAGGCACAAGTTCGAGACCGAGCAGTTGCGCTTGGTTTGCGCACTGCAACCAAGCCCGACAGTCAGGATGTATGTTTTATTTCACGAACTGGTGGCCGCGAAACTTTCTTGGGCAATCGCATTGAATTTCGCAAGGCGGCTGTTGTGACGAGCGATGGTCAGACTGCCGGGGCTGTTGATGCGCTCGAATTGGTAACGATCGGTCAGCGACGGGGGCTGGGGCTACCTGGTGGCGGGCCAAAGCAGTTTGTCGTTGACGTCGATACGCCGAATGCTCGCGTTGTTATTGGTAGCGAAGATCAGTTGATGCGCACTGGTCTTGCCGTGAACAGTGTGATGTGGGCGAATATTGCGCCAACTTTGGGCCAAAAAGTTTTGGTGCAAAGCAGCGCCCATGGCACAGCCGTTTTGGCATCTGTCGAATCGGTTGGTGGTGCGAACTTGGTATTGCAATTTGATGTTGCTCAGCGTCGTATCGCGCCGGGTCAGAGTATTGTTTGCTACGACGAGACAAACAATTTTGTTCTCGGCGGCGGCATCGCCGATGCGATTAACCCAAGTAACAACTAATTTTTAGTTGTGTCGGGCGCGAAGGACGGCGCCGGGGCGCGATGGCGCAATTAGAACTGACGATGCATGAATTGCGCTCAATGCCTTTAGGTGACGTGCTGAGAGTGAACTAAGAGACACATCTTGAGGTTGTTTGAATGCGAGTTCGAGCGGCACACCCCAAGTGATTGCGGTGAGATCTGCTGCCTGTGAATCTCGCTTGGCGAGTTGCATGCCGATGAGATCGTATTTTCGAATCATCAAATTCGTGCCCAGCAAAGTTTCATCGTGAATCACGAAACCTGCGGGGACGAAAACGAACCAGCGCCGTGAGAGTTGATGAATGCGTCTGGCGAAAAACCAAGTGCCAACTGCAGAAGCGATAGCGCAGGCTAGGCCAATCCATAAATTTTTTGCTGCGAGCAAGAGCGGGGCTGCAATAGTTAGGGCGATCAGAATCGCAGTTGCAAGAACCACAGGTGCAACGAGCGCAACCGGCGGCCGCAGTAAGAACCGTTTTTCATCGCCGTACGCGCTTGCTTGTACGAACGCATTGCCGATGTCGGCATTAAAACTGAGTAACAAAATTGCAATGCCAATGCCGGCTGAAATTATTTGTTGTGTTTGCGTTGTGTCGAAAACGGCGACAATCAAACTTGTGGCGATAACTGGTGTTGTAACTCGCATGAAGGTGAGAGTGATCGGGTGCAAAAAGAACACAGAGAAGGTGAGTGCCGACCAGACAACCCACGCGAGAAGAGTTGCTGCGAACTGCACATTTGTCGAACGGTTGTCGACGAGATTGCCGATGCCTGCGCCGATGAATGGCAAAATGCTGACCGTCGCGCGAAGTAACCAAATGAACGACTTGTTCGCCACATCGTAAGGATAAGGCTTGTGGCCACAAACGACTTTGGCTCGCACACGACTTCGGTAAAGTTTCAGTGATGTCTGTGCCTGAGAAAGTTCGTCAAACGGCCGATGAGTTGCGGGCGCAATTGCCTATCACAACGATTTATATCACGGCAAAGACAGCCCTGAGATTTCAGATGCGGCTTTCGACGAGATTCTGCGCAAGTTGGCCGAACTCGAGGCC
>RFMT01000386.1 GCA_009927565.1 Acidimicrobiia bacterium | reverse complement strand
TCCGAGTTTCGCTCACTACAAAATGCCCGCCAACATTTCGTCGGCACAACTCCAAGGGTCGCGTGATCGAGCCAACATTTCATTTTGAATCGCATCCCAGCGCTCGCCAGTGCAAATCTCTCGCGCACGATGCTCGAGACGGCGCTCAATTATCGCCCGCAGTTCATTGCGCAACCGCTGTTCGCGTCGCTTTGCCAACGAGCCATCTCGAGTTGCATGCTCGCGGTGAGCCGAAATCGCCTGCCACAACCCTTCGACACCCTCGCCAGTCGTGCCAACCGTGCGCACGATCTTTGGTCGCCACGCATCGTGTGCAATCTCAGACAGTTCAAGCATCTGTTCGAGATCTCGCTGCGTTTGGTCGGCGCCAGGTCGATCTGCTTTGTTGATCACAAACACATCGGCAATTCGAGCAGACCTGCCTTGTTTGCCTGCACCGAATCGCCCCAACCTGGGTTAACGACGACAACAATCGTGTCGGCATTGCGCGCAATCTCAACTTCAACTTGACCCACACCGACAGTCTCAACCAAGGTGCAAGGCGAACCAACAGCGTCAAGCAACCGCACGGCTTCACTTGTCGCCAAACTTAAACCACCGAGATGACCACGCGTCGCCATGCTGCGAATAAAAACCCCTGCATCCGTTGCATGACTTTGCATTCGCACACGGTCGCCCAAAATTGCGCCACCAGTAAACGGCGATGACGGGTCAATCGCCAACACCGAGACTTCTTGCGCATTCGAGCGCAGGTGACTTATCAACGACGAAGTCAAAGTGCTCTTGCCCGCACCTGGTGCACCGGTGATGCCAACTACATAACCATTGCCAACTTTTGGATAAACCAACCTCCCCACATTTCGCGCGTCGTCACCGCCACGCTCGATCAGAGAAAGCAATCGTGCGAGCGCCGCGCGATCACCGGCGCATGCATCCTCGAATAATTTTTTGGTGTCGGTTGAACGTGAGTTCATTTAAACCGCAATGACCTCAGTGATACCGTCAATTCGGTCGCGCATAATGCGCTCGATACCCGCTTTTAGCGTTTGGTCCGACGCTGGGCACGTTCCGCATGCGCCAGTAAGAGTCACACTTACGACACCAGTTGTCTCGTCAACTTCACGCAAAATGATGTCACCGCCGTCGGCCTGCAAAGCCGGGCGAATCACTTCAATCGTTTCTTCAACTTGGGTGCGAATCGACACTGAACATCCTGTCTAATTTTAATTCCTGAACCCTCTACGATACGAGGGTGCTTGCTCACCAAGGTGGTTGGGATGAAATTCTCTTGGTCGTTGGACCAATTCTCGTAATTATCGGGGTGTTGTGGCAGGCAACGCGACGCGTCAAGCGCGAGTCAAACGCGAGTGACGTCAGCACCGAGACCACTAAGTCGTCCGACTAAGTCGTCATAGCCACGATCGATGTGGTGTATTTCACCGATCACTGTTTCGCCATGGGCCGCCAAGCCAGCGACAACCAAAGCAGCACCAGCACGAATATCAGGCGCCGTCACCGCAGTGCCAATCAGGTGATCGACACCTTTGATCACGGCGTGGTGTCCGTCAATACGAATATCGGCGCCAAGTTTGCACAACTCTTCGATATATCTAAACCGACCCGGAAACAAGTTTTCAGTCACAATACCTACGCCATTTGAGACCGAGTTCATCGCCACAAGCAGCGGCTTGTAGTCAGTCGCAATGCCGGGATAAGGCAGCGTCGCAAAATCAATTGCCGCAAGACGCTCAGGCGCCGTGACACGCAAACCATCTCGCTGCGGATAAATCGAAACTCCCATCTGCGTGTATTTGTTAATCACCATCTCCATGTGTTCTGGTCGCGCACCACGCACCTGCACATCGCCACCGGCGATTGCAACGGCTGCGATATACGTTGCTGCTTGCACGCGATCGTTGATCACCGCATGACGTACACCGTGAAGTGAACCTTTTTTCGAACCGTGAACTACCAAGCGTGAAGTGCCGATACCTTCAATTTGCGCACCCATCGCCACGAGCATGTTGCACAAGTCGCCGATCTCGGGTTCGCGCGCCGCATTGTCAATTACCGTCGTTCCTTTTGCATAAATTGCAGCCGTCAAAATATTTTCAGTCGCGCCAACACTGGCAAACGAAAGTTCAATCTCGGCACCATGCAATTCGTCGGCATACGCATTGATGTTCAACAAGTTCTGTTCAATCGTCGCACCCATTTTTTCGAGGCCGCTGATGTGCAAATCAATTGGTCGTCCGCCAAAGTCGTCGCCACCCGGCCAGTTGATCAACGCTTGACCATAATGCGTCAACAACGGCCCAAGCACATTGATGCTGGCGCGAATTTTGTCGACGTTTTCAAACGGAGCTTCTGTTGAGATATCTCCAGAATTCGTCAACGAAAGTTCATGTGGTCCCAACCACTTAGTTTTCACACCGAGAGCCGCCAACAAATCAGACATTGTGTCGACATCGGCAATCGCAGGCACGTTGGTCAACACGAATTCGCCTTCAGCCAGCAAAGTCGCAGCCATCAACTTCAAAACTGAGTTTTTTGCCCCAGGCACCTGAACATTGCCCGAAAGTGGCCCCGAACGGCGCACAATGATGCGTGGAGACTGATTATTCATGACATTTCAGTATGCTCCCGCAGTGAGCCGAAAACCCCGAACACCCCCATTGACTGCGCGCCAACGCACTATTTTGTGGCTTCTCGCATTGGCCTGCATTCCGGCAACATATGCCAACACATTGTTCACACAAACAGTCGCGTATGCCGCACAAGATTTTGCAATTTCAGAACAAGGACAAGGCATCGGCGCAGCAATCATCCGCTGGGGTGTTGTCATTTCACTTCCGCTCGCCGCACTCGCCGACCGCATCGGCCGTCGTCGATTAATTATTTTTTGCGCGTTTGGTGCACCAATCATCACAGCACTTGGTGGTCTTGCACCAAACTTTTCAATTTTGGTGGCGACACAAACAATCGGCCGACCACTTGCGTTGGCTCTGACTATTCTGATCGGCATCGTCGCAACCGAAGAAATGTCGCGTGACGCACGCGCCTGGGCAACAAGTGTTTTGGCGATAGCCGCAGGGTTCGGTGCCGGTTTTGCATTCGGCGCCCTACCGCTCGCCGATCTAAGTGCAGACTCATGGCGATATATCTACGCAATCTCGCTCGCCTGGCTAGCGATCGCAGTAATTCTGTGGCGCAAACTTCCCGAGACGAGACGCTTCACAGAGCGCCACGACGCCCACCTCGAAAAAACAACTCATATCGATAAAACGCGCTTGACTACGCAAAGTCTTGTCGCAATTTTTGGCAATATTTTTATTGCTGCATCGTCTGTATTTCAGGTTCGCTACTTGCGCGATGTCCGCGACTATTCAGCAGTCATGGTCACTGCATTCACGCTTATCACTGGCACGCCCGCGTCAATTGGTTTACTAATCGGCGGCCGCGTCGCCGATCGGCGCGGGCGACGCGTTCTTTCGGCAATCACGTTTCCGCTCGGAGCAATTTTGCTAACTGCAGCATTCAGCACAAGCGGTCAAGCAATGTGGCTCGCTTCGGTTTCAGGTGGCGTCTGTTTGGGTCTCGCCTATCCAGCAATGGCTGTCTATCGTGGCGAAATGTTCCCGACCTTGCACCGTTCGTTTGCCTCGAGTGTGATCATGACGGCTTCACTCATTGGCGGCAGTGTTGGTCTCATCGGTGCTGGTTACTTTCTTGACAACGATTTCAGCTACGGCACTGTTATGAGCTGGCTCGCAATCGGCCCAATTATCGCCGGCGTTCTGGTCTATGCAACTTTTCCCGAGTCGGCGCACCGCGAACTTGAAGAACTCAATCCGCAAGATGTAATTGACTCAACAATGGCTATAAATCAACAATCCAACTTGCAATAATCTCGCCCACTTCAGAGTCTCTATTTTTTAAGTCGTGTCTCGCACCGTCTATCCACGCGTGCTTCTTATTTTTCATCGGCGAAGTTGCAGCGGTGAGTTCTTCGACCGTGCCAAATTCGTCGCGAGTACCGCTAATAAAAAGTGTCGGTACGGTCACTCTCGGCAAATGTTCGCTGCGCAATTTGCTCGGCTGTTTTGGCGGATGCAACGGGTAACAAACACAGACCAAACCCGCCACATCCAAAGCGTTTCCGGCTTCGGTTATCGCCATACTGCACATTCGCCCACCCATCGAACGACCGCCAATCACTATTTGATCTGTTGCGCAGCCCCAATCGTTCGCAGCCTGATTTACGGCTTTGCGAACGGTCTCGATTAACACCGGCGTTTTATCCGGAAAGCTTTTGCCAGCCTTGCGGTATTCAAAATCACAGCGCGCAACTTTAATTTTTGCGTTCGCACTGTTTATTGCGGTTTCAATTGCGACAAGCGAGTGATGGCTCGCACTTGTTCCCGCGCCGGGAAACAAAACAACACCAGTTATCACGAGCGCAACAGCACACGCGTTTTCACGAGCGCAACAGCACTCGGCGGGCTTCTCCGATTTCTTCGATTGACTTGCCCGCAGTTGCAACATCGCCGCCGTGGTCGGGGTGAACGTTGCGCAAAACGGCGCGATACCTCTCTTGTACTTGACGCTTTGACGGCTTCACAGTGCCCGCGGGAAACCCAAGCAACTCGAGTGCCCATGCTCGCGGGTCGGCCATCGCCGAAATATTTGCAGAAGCATTGCCAGCCAAAAAAGAAATGAAAGACGAGTCAAGAGGTCCACGCCATCGCATCGCACGACTGATTACTGAACTAAGCGCACGTCGCGCAGAATCTTCAAGTCGCTCTAGCGAATAAATTGCCCCTAGAACTTGTAGCAAGTCACTGCCGTTTGATTCAAAATTAAATTTCAATTCGTTTTCGTTGCCGTGAAGACGATGCACGCTCTTTGCCAAGCCATGGCGATCGGTTTGCAGACGATGTCGAAGTCGCGGCTGCACAACTCGCTCACCGCGTTCAACTTGAGCCAACAATCGATGCACGTCGGGCACGATCTCATCGTCAATTTCCCCGAAATGTTGAGCAACTATGCCTCCGAGCAATAGGCCACCGAAACCGGGTGAATGTTCAACGGGCAAATTCAGTGCCCGATCGACAATCGTCGCGTCGGCGTGAATGGCCGAGTGTGCCAAATCTCAATTTCAGCAAGCACTTCACCAGCAACCATGGCTTCAGAGACTAATTGCTCTTTGCAAAAAACAACTAGAGATTCGAGCGCAAAATTGCCACAAGCCGACTCGCTAAATCCATGGCTAGCACCTCGTCGGCGCGATCGCCACCAACAAGCGCATCTTCAACCTGACTCGCAAGATCTTTAATCTGTCTCCACACCGAGTTACTCATGTCACCTGGTGCACTCGACGCATCGATCGACTCAAGCAGTCGCTCGAGACTTGCAACAGCACCCCCATCAGATGGGTTTCGCGCAATTTTCTGGGCGACACCGACAAGTTGCGACAACACTTTTGTGTCGGCCTGATCGACGTCATCATCTTGTTCGTCGATCTCGTCTTCGAGATTTTCGATCTCATCCAAAATTTCTTCGACATCAATTTCGCGAGCCGACTCGGCAATCAAAACCGTATCGTCCCATCGATGTGCGATACCTGCTTCAATCAACATCGACGTCAACTCGGTGCGCGTCTCGCGTGACCACTCGTCGAGTTCCCACTCGGTGATAGGTGCATTCGGGTTTAGTTCGCTCACAATCCGAACGCTAGTTGTTTATTTGGCTGAAGTGATATTGGGCTAACATCTTGGTTGATGCCGTTGACGCAACGCCCTGACCGCAACTTGGCGCTTGAACTCGTGCGAGTAACCGAATCAGCCGCTCTTGCCGCATCTAAATGGGTGGGTCGTGGCGACAAAAATTCTGCCGACGGTGCCGCAGTCGATGCGATGCGCAATCTTCTCGACACGGTCAACATGGATGGCATCGTTGTAATTGGCGAAGGCGAGAAAGATGAAGCGCCAATGTTGTTCAACGGCGAGCGTGTCGGCAACGGTATGAAACCTCTTACTGATGTGGCGGTCGACCCAATCGATGGAACAACGCTCACATCACTTGGTCGCAACAACGCTCTGTCGGTTTTGGCTGTTGCCGAGCGTGGCACGATGTATAACCCGGGGCCATGTGTCTACATGGAAAAAATTGCGGTTTCGCGCGAGGCAGCCAACGCAATCGACATAAATGTTTCGCCGACAAAAAACCTCAAAGAAATTGCTAAGGCGACCAAAAAGTCGCTCAACGATTTGGTCGTCGTCATTTTAGAGCGACCACGCCACGACGAACTCATCGCCGAAGTTCGCAGTTGTGGTTGTCGCATACATTTAATTAGTGACGGTGACATCGCAGGCGCTATCGCCGCTGCTTCGCCAAATGTCGGCGTCGATGTTTTGATGGGCATTGGCGGCACACCCGAAGGCGTCACTGCTGCCGCCGCGCTCAAAAGTTTGGGTGGCCAAATTTTGGGCAAGTTGTGGGTCAAAAACGATGCCGAGGCCAAAGCAGCAAAAGATGCTGGCTATGACTTATCAAAAGTTCTGACGGTCAATGATTTATGCAGTGGCGACGATGTATTTTTCGCCGCAACCGGCGTCACCGACGGCGAGTTATTGCGCGGCGTGCGGTATGACTCATATGGTGCACGCTCGCAAAGTTTGGTAATGCGCAGTCGCAGCGGCACAGTGCGTGTGATTGACACCCAACATCGTGCTGACCGCATCGGTCAATACTCGTCAGCCGACTTCCGCTAATTCTCGTTTCGCCACGACCTCAGCAACCGACTGATTAATCAGCTGCGCCAATCCGACTGCGCCTGGCGTCACTAAATGTATGCGATCGCCACGAAACCAACCGCTCTTTTCTTTACCTACACTAAAACTATTCCAATCAGCAATATGCAGGTTTTCGATTTTCGAGTCAAGTTTGCCAAGTTGCTTGTTCATCGTCGTTGCCTTACCACGAACATGTCGCACTTGGCGGTATGTAATCCAGACAACATCGACACCTTGACGAGCAGCCTCTTGTGTGATCGCCAAAACTGCTTGCCGAAACGGCACACCAATTCGATCGTTGTACCCTGTGCCGATCACGACAACATCACTGAAGCGTCCAGCATTTTTCTTCAACTGATCTAGGGCGCTCAATTTCACCCACGCGAAACAACCGGGTTCGACAAGTTTCTGGCACCCCTGCACCGCAAAAATTGTCTTCTGCTGACTATCTAATAGTTCGCGCGCACTCTCAACATGATCAAATGCATCAAACACCGAGTCACCAATAATCAATACCCTCGCCCGCCCCGCCGACTCATCACCCACCATCGCCTTAACCCCAGACGCACTCGCCCACCACCAGTGGCGACAAGCAAAACAGTGAACATGAAAATAAAAGTTGCGTGCAACCTTCGCATAACACCAACCCTATTTCTCGCGGCCTACGAGCTATCGGTTTAGCGGCGGA
>RFMT01000134.1 GCA_009927565.1 Acidimicrobiia bacterium | reverse complement strand
AAGCGGAGCCGTCGGTATTTTCGCGTTGTCATTTGGTGTCGCATCTGTAAGTGCGGGTGCAAGTGTTTGGCAAACCTGTGCGTTGTCACTATTTGTGTTTACTGGTGCTTCGCAGTTTTCGGCGATGAGTGTTGTCGGTGCAGGCGGTTCGATGCTCGCGGCATACGGTGGAGCAGTTTTGCTTGCGGCACGAAATATGGTTTATGGGTTGGCGCTCTCGTCGTCGGCGAAATCAGTTGCTGGTAATTTGCCACGTCGAATGTTTGCCGCGCATTTCGTGATTGATGAAACAACGGCTTTGGCTTTGGCTGAGTCTTCGCCGAAGCTTCGCAAGATTGCGTTCTGGACTACCGGAATTGGACTTTTTAGTTTTTGGAATCTCGGCACTTTAATTGGTGCATTGGCTGGCAGTGCGATTGATCCACAGAAGTATGGTCTAGATATCGCGTTTCCGGCGGCATTCATCGTGATGCTGATGCCACATTTACGCTCAAAGTTGGGCCGACAAGCAGCCATGCTTGGCGGGGCGCTGTGCTTGATTTCAATTTCATTTTTGCCCGTAGGTGTGCCGATCTTGCTTGCTGCGAGTGCCGTGTTGGTGGGT
The DNA here is from genome assembly GCA_009927565.1 of Acidimicrobiia bacterium. Taxonomy (GTDB): domain Bacteria; phylum Actinomycetota; class Acidimicrobiia; order Acidimicrobiales; family Ilumatobacteraceae; genus BACL27. The sequence goes on along the minus strand of RFMT01000134.1, from coordinate 839 downwards.
GTGCGCAATGATCAATGAAGCACCCGCAAATTTGTGGTTAATGATTATTGCGCTAGCAGCAAGTGCATATTTGTTGAAGATGTTTGGTCTTGTTGTCTTGGGCTCACGACAGTTGCCAAAGGTATTTGACCGCTGTCTCGGTTTGATACCAGCGGCTTTGCTCTCGGCGCTGGTTCTCAAAGATACTTTTTCGGTTGGTCAGAGTCTGGTGTTCGATGCACGAGTCGCAGGCTTTGTAGTTGCTGTAGTTGCGGCGTGGCGTCGTGCGCCTTTGATCGTGGTGGTGGTGCTGGCAGCTAGTGCGACGGCACTTCTGCGAGCGATTTAGCCCGAGCGTAAATTAATTATTGTTTACAAAGTGCGGCCAGACCGCGCAGATTGCGTTTCCATATTTGGCGCAAAACAATTTTGCCACCGATAAATGCGCCGAGTGGACCGCCGAGAAACCATGGGAAGACAAGTTCTTCCTCCCATTGAAAAAGTGTCTTCGTGCCGTTGGCGATCGGTTCGAGTGTGAAGACGCCCGTGCCTGTGACGATGCCGATGTGTTTGACGCCCATTGCCTTGCCTGGCACCCACTCGGTAATTTCCATTTTGTCGGTTAAACGAATCGGGCCGACTTTCGTATCGCAGAGAAAAGCCGTGCCAACTCCTCGGGTTTGGTCAGAGACGAAGCGAATTGCGACGGCGTCGTGCATCCAATCAACATGGCGCTCGATCGGCTCGACAATTTGCCAAACCTTTTCAGGAGTGGCTTCAATTTCAATGGAAACTTTGATAATGCTCATCGCCTTGTGAGTGTAGTTAGCCTGTAGTTCTGTGGCGATTCGTAAAAATAA
>RFMT01000007.1 GCA_009927565.1 Acidimicrobiia bacterium | reverse complement strand
ACTAGTCGAAGTTGGCAAACCAATTTGAGTTTTGAGTCCGCCTAGGTGGCTGGGTGACATTTTTAGTTCGCCAGCATGCCTTTTGACGATCGCAGACAAGATAGATAAGCCAAGGCCAAAGCCACCTCCAGATTTTGAATGCGAACTGTCGAATCTCTGAAACTCATCGCTCATTCTTTTGTAGCTAACATCACTCAGACCCGGTCCACCGTCGTCAAAAATAAGCGTTGCACGAATTCCATCATTTCTTAAGAAGACTTCGACTTCTGCCGACTCTGGGGTATGTCTCTCAATATTTGAAATTATGTTCGAAATCATTCGAGCAAGCTGATCGGAGTTCCCCTCAACAAATATGTCTTGTTCGATATTCGTGTGAATAGTGCGACTTGAATTTCTGTCAGAGAAGTCGCCGATGAATCCAGAGACAATATCAGAAAGGTTTACTTTTTCTGTTTGATCGTTTGCTATTTCGCCGATTTGAGCAAGGGTAAGTAAGTCATCAACAGTTTTTGACATTCGTAGAGACTCACTTCGTAATCGAAAGATTGCTCGCTCGCGCTGCTCTTCCGTTATGGCTTTATTCTCCGCAAGAATATCGACATAACCCCTGATAACTGTCAGCGGAGATCGCAGTTCGTGCGACGCGTCACTCATGAAGTCTTTCATCGACTTCTCTGAATTTTTGGTCATAATTACCGCATCTTGAAGCCTGTATAACATTTCATTTAACGACTCGGTCAGCTGTGAAATTTCGTTATTTCCATTTGCTTCTCGTAATTTGACGTCCAAAGAACCCGCGGCAATTCTCTTGGCGTCTTCGACGATAAATGTGATCGGGCGAATTGTTTGAATTATCAACAACCGCAGGAGAAAAACCATGAACAGAGCAATAATTGAGGCAAGAGCGAGACTTCTAATCAGGGAATTCTTAAATTCGCGTTCGATGTTGGTAATTGAGAGACCGACGACAAGCCATTCACCGTTGCCTACCGAATGTGCGCCGATTCGCATTGAATTTTCACCACCGAGGTCTATGGGTCCTTCTACTGCTCGTGCGACATCAGTGATTTCTAGATTTTCAATCGTCAATGAGTCTGTTCCGCTAGCACTTTCGAATAGAACAATTGGGTTAGTGTCGTCAAAAAAAAGTAAAGCAGTAATAGGGAGCGGGCTCGTGTCGGCAAACCCGAGTACTTGAGACACATCTTGTGTGTCGCTATCGCGAACAATATTTAATGCGTCTTCTATAGTCCTGTCGTGTGTCTTGATTGCCTCACGACGTGAAATAAGCGAGTTCGCACCATTGATTATCAAGCTTCCGATCATGAAAATTGCCCCAGCCGTCGCGGAGAGTTTTGTTTGTAGTCTCACTTTCGATCAACCATCTTGAAGCCAATACCACGCTCGGTCAAAAGCATGAGTTCAATCTCAGGAGCAAGTTTTTTTCGCAAGTATGAGATGAAAGTTTCGACAACAGATGTGTTGCTATCAAAGTCAATGCCCCAGACTGCATCTAGAATTTGTTGCTTGCTGAGGATGCGATTTTTGTTTTCAAGCAAATACTCGAGCAACTTGAACTCTGTTCGCGAGAGTTTTATTGTTCGATCAGAACATTGCACATCGTGTCGTGCGATATTCAATGTAATCGGACCACAAGTCAGGGTCGTTTCGTCGTTTGGCGCATATCGGCGTAGCACCGCAGATACGCGTAGGAGCAGCTCTTCAAGTCCGAATGGTTTCTTTACATAGTCGTCTGCGCCCGTTTTAAGACCCAAGACAACATCTTCCCGGTCATGACGGGCAGTCAAGAAAATCACTGGTACGGCTATGTTTAGTGAACGTAATTTTTTCACGACGTCGAATCCATTCATTTTTGGCATGTTCACGTCGACGATCAACAGATCTGGTCGTTGGTTTCTTACAGAGTCAACTGCCTCCTGGCCGTTTTTTGCGCGGAGTGTCTCGTATCCGGCAAGGTGCAGAGTGTCTTCAACGGTGTCACAAATGGCCTCATCATCATCGGCTACCAGAATGCGTTGACGGACCATTAGACCAACTTACAAGTTTGAAAAAGTTCTTTCACTCCTATTACCAAATTCACATGATTCTCACAAACTTGCTAAATAGGTTGAGAGCTGCAAGTAATTTACTGAAAAATATCCACGTGTTCCATCAAGGAGAATCTATGAAACAATTAATGAAAAAAGCGATAGTCGCGACAGCAACTGCCCTGTTGCTATCAACGACAGCCACTGCGGCATTAGCCGACGATGCAACTTCACCATCGACGACAGTTCCAAAAGAGGCTAAGACTAAGAGCAGCGAATATTCCGCGGCGATTGCTAAATATCGCGCTGAACTAAAGGAATATAACGATGCAAGAAAAGCGATATTTAAAAAGTTCGTAGAGGCAACTAAAGCCGCAAACGCAACACGCAAGTCTGCTCGAGAAGGGGCGACGACAAAAACTGAAATTAAGGCAGTGTTAACTG
>RFMT01000008.1 GCA_009927565.1 Acidimicrobiia bacterium | reverse complement strand
GGCCGTGGCCAAAACCGCGGTCGATCGCGTCTATATATATGTCAAGCAGCACCCATTTTGTCGGCACAAGTTTGACAATGCGGATTGTGTTGTCGAGGCTGTTGCCACCCGCAGCGATGCCAAGCGCCTGACCCACAGCCATTGGCACGAAGTCACCGAGAATGCCGAGGGCCGTTGCATCGACATCTTCGATCATCGCGGGAATATGCGCCCACATCACGACATTTCCGTCACTCAACGAACCGTCGAGTTGCGCAAGTGATCGACCTTTGACAACGCGCTGTTGTAGCGAGTCGTGAATGGTGCCTGGCGAATCGTGGCGGTGTTCTCGCGTCGGTGTGTTTTCTGGTGAAGGTGCTTGGGGCATTTTTGCAAACTGACCTGCTGCGTCAAAGTTGCGATCACCGAGTGCGGCGTTTACAGTGAGAATTTCTCGATCACCAACGCGAGCGACCGCACGACCTTGCGTGATTTGCGGACCATTGACAACGAGCGTGACATCGAGCGTCACGAGTTCGTTGGTTTTAGCAAACGACAAATATTGCGCCGTAGCCCAAACAAGATTGCGTTGCGAAACAGTTTCGAGCGCGCTGATGCAAGCGCCGAGACCCGCGCCACCAAACAAAAAAGACCCTCCCGTTGAGATGCGAAGGTCAACTGGCATTTCGAACTTTGTGGTCTCGCCGATGCGATTTAAACCGAGAAAACTGCGACTATCCACCTCTTCACTCTAATAAGTTATGGCGTTAGGCCGACTAGTTTTGCTACATGGCAGATCTCCCATGGCGCGGTGATGCGGTTTCTTTGGTTGAGGCGTTTCGCAATGGCGAGCGCTCGCCCACCGAAGAGTTACAAGCAACTTTTGCCGCGATCAATGCAAGCAACTTAAATGCGTTTTGCTTTCTTGATCGCGATGCCGCCGAGCGCGACGCAAAAAACGCCGACGTCTCGTTGCCGTTTGGTGGCGTGCCGTTCGGCGTTAAAGAACTCGACTTGGTTGCGGGTTGGCCCGACACTGAAGCGAGCATGGTGTTCAAAGATCGACGTTCGACGACTACTGACACACAAGTGAATCGAATTTGCCGTGTCGGTGGAGCCGTGCGAGTCGGTCAGACTAACGCCAGCGAATTCGGCGGTGTCAATTTGACGCGGACAGTTTTGCACGGCGCAACTCAAAATCCGTGGAAACATGGTCATACCCCTGGTGGGTCATCAGGCGGCAGTGCATCGGCGGTCGCTGGCGGTCTAGTTAGTTTGGCAACAGGTGGCGATGGTGGCGGATCGATTCGTATTCCGGCTGGCTTCACGGGCTTGGTCGGATTAAAAGCGACGTTCGGTCGAATTCCGCGCGGGCCAGGTGCGTCAAATGGCAATTTAACGACTGTGATTGGTTGCTTGTCACGAAGCGTGCGTGACACCGCGCGATGGTTCGATGTCGCCAACGGTCACGAGGCCCATGACCCGTTGAGTTTGCCGCGTGTCTCAGGATGGGAAGCCGGCCTCGGCACGATTTCAACTTCTGGTTTGCGCGTCGCGGTTGTTTCTAATTTTGGTGGTGGCGTTGTCTCGCCTGCGATGTGGCAAGTTATCGAGAATGCTGCAGAAGACTTGATCAAGGTCGCGGGCTTGAAGCGTCGCGACTCTGTCGATGTTTCGCTGCCCAGACTCGGCGCGGCATGGTCGATAACCGGTATGGCGGCGATTCAATTTCAACTCGGTGATCAATGGCCGGCGTGCGCCGATCAACTGACGCCCGAGATTCGCTATGGTGTCGAGCGCACGGCGAATCTTTACGGCGTCGAGGCGCGCGGAAAGTTTGAGAAGCGACGTATTGAGTTAAACAACCGCATGGCGCAAATTTTTAGCGAAGTTGATTTGATAATTACGGCGAGCAATCCAGATGTTGCATTCAACGCTGAAGGTCCGTTGCCTGACACTTTCGGTGGC
>RFMT01000009.1 GCA_009927565.1 Acidimicrobiia bacterium | reverse complement strand
CAAAGTAGTCCAGGTTCAGGGCCGTGATGTCGGTATTCAAATGCTGCTTGCCAGCCTCCTTGGCGGCGTTGATGGCAATTTGAATCAGGGGCTGAAATTTGTCGGTCAGGCGGTGGCTCTTCCACGGGCTCATGTAAACCGCCTGAACGTTCGACGGCGTAGAGTCCGGATGGGTGATTCGCACGTCGTCAATGGCTTCACGGGCCAGCTTCAGCGCCTCGACGTGGTGTGCGATGCTGCACCAAAAAACTGGCAGGTTGGTGGGTACATCAAAACGGTTGATTTGCAGCGGAGCCAGGTCGTTCATATCAGAATGCCGGGTAAGAAAAATTAAGCATGCAAAGGATATCGGAAGTCAGTAACAATCCATGAGGCCGTCCCACCCAATCGTTGACCTGGCGCAACATTTTGTGGCCTACAGCCGGGGGGCCGAGCACGGATCTGATGATACCGAATCAATTTTCCGCCCTTCGGGTCGATAAAGAAGGATTGACCTATGAGCAACGACCAGATTATTCGCAGCACCAAACCCCATGAGGTCACGATTCCCGAGGGGTCCAACAATGCCCGCTCCATCCGCAACAAGGTGGGGCAGCGCGACGTCGAACAGGAACGACAAGAGAAGGTCACGGTGGACAAGCACTACACCGACCGTATCGTCCACGGGGAGTCGGGCGCAGTCACTGACGAACACGTGGAGGTCGAGCAAGCCTCGGACGACGGGGTCAGCCGTGTCGCGATGGGGCAAGAGGAGCAGCGGGATTCTGAACGCATCAAGATCGGCAACACGGATGGCACAGCTGACCATCGGGTTCAAATTGAATCGTCGCAGGATTCGGACCACCGGGTCGCTGTGGACACGCAAACGCCAGCCTCGTCCGGACCGGTGGCGTTGCCGGCCTCGAACACCCAGGACTCCTATGCCACTCTCCCGTCCAGCGATGGCGCCACAGAAACAGGGTGGCTATCCCCACCCACACCCAGGACGACAACCATGCCCTGCTGCCCGATGACGCGCAGTCGGCGCATCACGTGGCGTTGCCC
>RFMT01000198.1 GCA_009927565.1 Acidimicrobiia bacterium | reverse complement strand
CAAGTGCTTTAGCTTGAGCAAACATGTTGGCGACAAGTGCATCGTGCGATGCAAGATCGACATTCGGCAATTGCGCAAACCCAATGAAGTCAACCGGCACAACTTGTGTTCCTTGATGCAACATTTGCATAAATGCATGTTGCGAGTTCGTGCCAACACCACCCCAAACAACCGGAGACGTCGCAATCTCGACTTGTGTTCCGTCTTGACGCTTCGATTTTCCGTTGCTCTCCATGATCAACTGTTGCAAGTAACTCGGAAGAAGCCTCAGCGCCGAGGCATACGGCAAAACCGCCTGACTCGAGTAGCAGCGAGTGCCGAAGTTAAAGACGTCAATCAATCCCAAGATCAGTGTGACGTTGTCTTCTGGTTTTGAAGTTCGCATTTGCTCGTCGACACTTCGCATTCCGGCTAAGAACTCGCTAAAAGACTCAAATCCAAAAGCAATGATCGGGGCCAGACTCATCGCAGAAGCGATCGAATATCGTCCACCAACCCAAGGCCAAATCTGAAATTCATTCTTCGCATTCACTCCGCTCGTATGAGCCTGCGAAACATTCGCCGAAACAACCACAAAATGCTCGGCTAAAACTTCGCTCTCAAGGTCAACACCTAGCCCGGCTGCAAGCCATTGTTTTGCAATGCGAGCGTTAGCCAAAGTTTCGGCAGTCTTGAAAGATTTTGAGCAGACAATGAAGAGAGTCTCTTGCGGTCGACATTGCGCGAGGGCCGCATTTATTTCTGTCGAGTCAATATTGGCAACAAACAAACAATCAATTTCAGGTTTTCGACTCGCGCTTAGCGTGTCATATATAAGGGCAGGCCCGAGGTCGCTGCCACCAATGCCAATATTGATAATTTTCTTGAACTTCTTCTCACGACGCACTGTTGCGGAAAAACTCCGAATTTTCTCAAGTTCGTCGTGCACTTGCTTAATGACGTTTTTCCCGTCAAGCTCAATTTTTTCAGTTTTTGGCGAGCGCAGAGCCGTATGCAAAGCAGCTTGATTCTCGGTGAAGTTAACTCGCTCGCCATTGCACATCTCGATAAATCGTGCGACGACACCCGCCCGCACCGCAAGCGACATCAAGGTTTTCAAAGCCTGTGAATCAATCAACTGTTTAGAAAAGTCAACGACAATTTCAGACTCACCGTCGCTAAGGGCTTTAGTCATGGCTTTTGCTCGGGCGGCGTCGGTATCAAACAGACCTTTTAACGATGTACCGCTGATTCGCTCAGATTCGGCCAATACTTGTTGCCACAACTTAGAAAGGTCGTCAGCCATCAAATTAAGGCTACTGACTAGGGTGAATAGCCGTGTCTAAATCATCTGAACGCTCGGGTATCGCCTATGCGCTCGGTGCTTACATCACTTGGGGATTCCTGACAATTTATTGGAAATTCTTGAAAGACTTCAACGCATTCGAACTTATCGGTTGGCGCATCGTCACATCAGCAGTCGTACTTCTTGCAATCTTGATGTACAACAAACAAATTCGCAACCTGTTCAGCACACTTCGTGACAACGGTGTTCGTAAGACCATTGGACTTGCAAGCATCATGCTTTCGATCAATTGGACGACATACGTCTGGGCCGTCGTCCATGATCATGTTCTCGAAACTGCTCTTGGCTATTTCATTGCGCCGATCTTCACGATGTTGCTCGGCTTTGTCGTCTTACGCGAACCAATTCGCATTTCGCATCGCGTCATTATTCTTCTGGCCAGCATTGCGATCGCCATTTTGACATATTCATATGGCGAGCCACCTTGGCGCGCACTGCTGATAGCAGCATCATGGAGTATCTACGGATACCTCAAAAAGCAAGTTCCGCTCACAAGTCTTGAAAGTCTTTCAGGAGAAGTAATCGCACTTTTGTTGCCCGCCGTCGGCTTGGTGGTGCTCACTTTCGACCGCGCAGATTCAGTGCCGAATATGGCTACAGGCATCGAATGGGTTCTGGTATTGCTGACTGGTTTAATGACGGCAATACCGCTTCTCATGTTCGGTGCTGCATCTCGTCGCGTTCGCCTCAGCGTGCTTGGTCCAATGCAATATCTGGTGCCGACGTTTAACTTTCTTTTGGGGTGGCTTGTCTACAGCGAAGAGCTCAACTCGCTTCGAGTAGTTGGTTTTGCTTTCGTCTGGGTTGGCCTTGCAATCTTTTTTGCCGACTCGTACAAGGCGACAAAAACTAACAGCTAAACAACAGCCGAAACATTAAACGCGGCACCTAAAAGCAACAGTTTCATCGACTTAACTAGTTCGGCAGTGCGCTTAGAGTCGCGATAAACCATGTTGAATCGGGCCAATCCCGCCAAAACGACCATCAACATATCTTCAAGTGATCGGGCTGAAATTTCTGAGTTGACTTCACCGCGCTCAACTGCCGATTCAGCGATCGTCAGTAAAATTCGACCGATCTGATTGCCAACTGGCAGCACTGCCTTCATCAATTCAGGATGTCGATGCGCTTCGCCAGAAACACTGAGCACGAACGAAACGACCGCAGGTTCTCGCCTTGTCAAAGTCGCCAAAGCATCAACCATGCTCGAGATATTTTCTGTGATCTCGCGATCGGCTCTTACCGAATCTTGAATCGTCTTACACACGAGATTCTGCACGTCCATAAACACTGCGACATACATGTCGACTTTTGACGGAAAATAGTGATAAATCGCAGCAGTTGTTATGCCGGCAGCCTTTGCCAAATTCTTGTTTGTGGTCGCGTCAAAACCCTCAGAGGCAAAACTACGTCGGGCTTCAACCAACAACCGTTTACGCGTGTCACCGCCTTCGCAACCGATTGGCCGACCTAATTTTGTCATGCGCTAACGATACGTCTTTACCCTCGTAACATCCGAGTCAGAGCGTTTGCCAATTCAACTGGTTTGTCGCCCTGAACCGAATGTCCGGCGCCGTCAATCACCAAAACTTCCGCATCGGGTTTACGACGCAGCAGTTCAGCAACATCGGCGTCGTCAACCACTGGCGAAATGCCACCACGCACAAGGGTCATTGAAGACTTGAGACGTTCAATAACTTCCCATAATGCCGAAATCAGATCTAATCGCTTCTCCGAATCTTCTTTCGAAGGATGTGTCGAGCGGTCGTATCGCCATTGCCAAGAACCATCTTCAAGTTGCTTGGCATTATGCAAAATTCCTCGACGTAGTGAACTCTCGCTACGTGTCGGGTTGTGCTCGATTGTTCGCTTCAGCAATTCTTCAAAACTGGCGAAAGACTGCGGTCCATTTACAAAATCGGTTATCGCTTTGGATTTCTCAGAGTTCACACCTGGTGTTATGTCAACAACAACAATTTTCGAAGCGAGATCAGGGCGCATGCCTGCCAACGCCACGGTCGTCAGTCCGCCAAGCGACATGCCAACAATCATTTTGGCATTTGGTGCCCAAGTTTCAATTGCCTTGGCAACATCACGAGCTAATACAGAAGGCTCATAGTTGCCATCTTTACGCCACGAAGAGTGACCGTGACCGGGCATGTCAATCGCAATCGCCGAGATTCCCATTGCCAAAATCACAGTGTCCCAAGTGTGAGCGTTTTGCGCACTGCCGTGCACGAACAAAACTTCGGGTTCGTCAGCTCCCCATTTGAGCGCACTCAATGTTCGACCATCACCAAGTTGAATCGAAATTCGAGACACGATCGGCGTTTTTGGCACGCTCAGTGAATATTCAGCAATATTCTCACCAAACATCGAAAATTCGTCGTACTTAATCATGCTTAATTATGGTGTCGTTGAAGACGTCGTAGAAGATGTCGTAGAAGACGTCGTAGTCACTGACCCAACAGTAGTAACCGTCGGCAAAGTGGTGGCAGTCGAAATTGTTGTCGACACTGACGTCGGTAACGTCGTTTCGGCAGCAATCGTTGTGTAGTTCGGGTCTGGTTTATCGAACGGCGGGATCGGTGATCCATATTCTTCAGGTTCTTTGATGCCGTCAAACACGTAAACGCGGTCACCATATGCCACGAGTGCGGGAAAATACCGAGCAACCGACATCGGTATACGTACGCAACCGTGCGATGCTGGTTTTAAAGGTACGAGAATCGCGCCGTGAACCGCGATGTTGTAATTGAAATAAACGGGGTTGTACAGCGAACCTAGTTTTGTTTCGCGCATGCCCGTACGGCGATTGTAAAAATAGAAAATGCCCGCAGGTGTGACTGCTTCGCCACAAATACCAATCTTGATTTGCTGGTCTGTCTTGTTGCCCTCTTCACCCGGGTCAATTTTCACTTCTTCACACCACGGCACACCGGTGCCGCTCGAGATATGAGTAATCAAAACAGGCTCATCTTTTTTAAACACGACCAATACTTGCTCTGGCAAATAAATCTCAACGTGACTTGGCGAGTCAGCAATGCGCCGCGGCTTAATGGTCAGATTCGATTGCATGATTGCCCAAGTCGAAGGCGTAACGACACCAGTGGCTCGCTCACGAGGCACGCTCATCACAAGCTTTTCGAACGCCCACATTGCTTGCACTGTGTTTTGACCAAATTCACCGTCGATCGGGCCCGGGTCGAAACGCAAATCTTTTAGACGCTGCTGCACTCGCAGAACGTCATCACCTTTCATCCCGATCTCGAGGGTGCGATCAAGCGGCACAGTATTTAGCGGCACCGAACTCGTGTCGACGACGACATCCGGATTCGAGTTTTCGCTTGAAGAGTTTTCTGAGCCACTTGACAACACACCAACCGCTATCACAGTCATCAAAACCGCAAAAGCGACCAAGGCAAAACGCCATCGATCAAGCTTCGAGTAGATGCGTGGCAGAGTGTCTGGTTCAACCCCACCAAACTCATCTGGAAACTCGTCAAAAAAACTCATAAAAAATTTCGAAAACTACCTCGATAAACCAGAACTGTCCGCTGGTCTGATTGCGTTGAGTTTTTTGCGCAACTTGAAGGCCTCGCGCAAAATTTTGAGGATTACTGAAGGAGAACTCAAGGTTGAAATGCCGCGAGTACGGGGGAAATAGTCGACACCAAATTGCACGACGTTCATGTTCAGTTTTTTTGCGCTCACGATCAGTTCAGCATCGATGAATGAGCCTTCGCTTTCAAGTTTGATTTGATCAAATACAGACTTACGACAGAGTTTGAAAGCAAAGTTGATGTCGCGAAATCTCACACCAAACAAAATGCGAACCATCAAGTTGTAAAACATCGAATACACAACACGCACGTACCCTTCGCCGGTGCGATCAAAACGATATGCGCTCACGATGTCGGCCTCATATTGAGTCATCAAACGAATCGCGTTGTGAACTTCGCGCATGTCAAACGGCAAGTCGGCGTCTGTATACAAAACAATGTCACCAGATGAGACTGCGAAACCTGACTTAATCGAGCCTCCAAGTTTGCGATTTACGGGGTGGTGTACGACCTTTACCCGACTATCTCGTGCCGCTGCGGCATCGGCAAGTAGCGGCGTCGAATCGGTGGACGCGTCGTCAATGATTACTAGCTCATAGTCAGAAATCGTCTGCGACTTTTGCAATTCGTCACACAAATCTTGTGCCGCATTGAGCGCTCGTTGCAGATACTGCTCTTCGTTCCACATCGGGAAAAACACGCTCAATTTTTCGAATTTCGCCGTAGCCATACGCATCTCAGGCTATTGTCGGTCTTGCGATGTCGTCTCTTCCCCCACCTAGTCAAACGCCGTCTGTGCGCGCTGGCTCTCTCACGAAGTCATGGGTGATTGCAGTTATTGCAACTCATCTTTTGATCACAGGCTCGTTGATCGCCTTGGCGATTTCTGCATATACGGTAGGAAAGCCAACTTGGTGGCTCGCGAACCAAACGAACGGGCCGTTTTCAATCCTTGTGATCGTGCCGTTTTTGGCACCAGCCGCGGTGATTTTCACAGCGCTACGTGCATCGCGTTTGGCCGCACTCGCAGGCCTTGTAGCAACTGCGATCTTGGCTATAACCAGCATCGTTGATGTTTCGCGGTCTCCAGGTATCGCACTAGGCGAGGCGATTCTCGCGGGTTGCACAGCGCTTACAACAATCGCCGCAATCGCCGGTCGCCGACGCTCGGTTACTGCTGGGTTTTGAAACCCTCTCGGTTTCAACTCTCTTGGGTCTGTACCGTTAAGTCGTGGCAAAAAATGAGTCTGCAGCCAAAGTTCTAACTTCGCTTCCGGCTGGCGAACGTGTCGGCATTGCATTTTCTGGTGGCCTCGACACTTCAGCAGCAGTCGCATGGATGCGCGAGCGAGGTGCACTACCCTACGCGTACACGGCTGACATCGGTCAGCCCGACGAAACCGATCTCGAGTCAATTCCACTGCGTGCGAAAACTTACGGTGCGGTTGAGGCGAAACTTGTCGATTGTCGTGAACTGCTGGTTCAAGAGGGTCTCACAGCACTTCAGTGCGGTGCGTTTCACATAACAACTGCCGGCAAAACCTATTTCAACACGACACCACTCGGACGTGCAGTGACAGGCACTTTGCTTGTTCGCGAAATGAAACATGACGGTGTCGACATCTGGGGTGACGGCAGCACATTCAAAGGCAATGACATCGAGCGCTTCTATCGCTACGGACTGCTCGCAAATCCAAATTTACGAATTTATAAACCGTGGCTCGATGTCGATTTCGTGCGCGAAATGGGTGGACGCGCCGAGATGAGCGCATTCTTGACCGCAAAAAAGTTGCCGTACCGCGATTCAGCACAAAAGGCTTACAGCACCGACGCAAATATTTGGGGGGCAACGCACGAGGCCAAGTCGCTTGAAGAGTTATCGACGAGCATGCATATCGTCGCACCGATCATGGGCGTGGCCCATTACGACGCTTCAGTCAAAATCGCCACCGAAGATGTTGTAATCAAATTTGTTGACGGTTGGCCTGTTGCAATTAACGGCAAAGAGTTCGGCTCGCAGATCGAGTTAGTGCTTGCGGCAAACGAAATTGGTGGCCGTCACGGTTTAGGCATGAGCGACCAAATCGAAAACCGGATTATCGAGGCGAAAAGCCGAGGCATCTACGAGGCTCCAGGTCTGGCGTTGATGCACATTGCCTATGAGCGTCTCGTCACGGCAATTCATAATGAAAATACGATCGAAAATTACCGCACGATGGGCCGTCGTTTAGGGCGTTTGCTTTACGAAGGTCGATGGTTTGACCCGCAATCTCTGATGTTGCGCGAGTCGCTGACACGTTGGGTCGGCTCGCTAGTAACTGGCGAAGTGACGGTGCAGTTACGCCGTGGTGACGACTACAGCATTCTCAACACCACTGGCACCCATTTAACTTATTCGCCAGAGCGCTTGAGCATGGAGCGTGTCGAAGATGCACCGTTCGGCCCGCTAGATCGAATCGGTCAGTTAACGATGCGCAATCTCGACATCGCCGACACGCGCGAAAAACTCGAGATCTACCGCCAAGCCGGCACCTTGGCCCCCGGCACCCTCACCGAACTTGAATAAAAATTTAACGATTGACGAGGGCGCGGGCGACGCCAGCAACAAGTGCCGCGCGCTCACCCATTGTCGAAATCAAAACGTGTTCGGTCACACCGTGCGCACCACCACCAACTGCACCCATGCCGTCAAGTGTCGGCACACCGATCGCGGCAGTGAAGTTGCCATCTGATCCACCGCCGACTGCAACACCCTGCAAATTATTAATCCCGAGATCTTTGGCCACAGTTTCGGCGACACCAAACAACTTTCGACCTGCCGACTCATGCATCGGTGGTCGATTGACGCTGCCAGAAACTTTAATTACAGCGCCATCAACAACCGGTTTGAGTTGTGACATTTCGCGTTCAATCCGTTCTTTTTCTTCAGGCAACACAACTCGCACATCTACTTTGATCATCGCCGCATCAGGCACGACATTCTCAGCATTGCCGGCAGTCGCCACAGTCGGCGTTACTGTGGTGCCAAGTTCGGGCCGCGCCATTGCCACGATGCGTTGTACTTGAGTTGCGAGTTCGACAAGTGCGTTGATTCCTTTTTCTGGTTCGAGACCGGCATGCGACGCTCGACCAACTATCTGCACGGTGAAAGTGCCAACGCCTTTGCGTGCAATCTTCAGCGCGCCACCATCGGCACTTGGCTCGAGCACCAGAACTGCACCAGTTGCACGTGCACGAGTTTCGATTAGCTCTCGCGATGTCTCTGAACCAACTTCTTCGTCGGCAGTTATCAAAACTTCAACATGATACGAATCGCGAATCGCGCTCAAGCCGTGAATTGCCTGCACTATCCCCGCCTTCATGTCGAAAATTCCGGGGCCGCGCGCGATATCGCCGTCAACTGAAAATGGTCGAGTCGAAGTTGTGCCAAGCGGAAACACGGTGTCGTGGTGTCCAACGATCAAAACCTTGGTGTCGTCGCTTCCCTTCCAATGAACGTGTGGGCCATTTGCCCCAGGGATAACTTCTGCCTTCTTGCCGGTGACATCCGCAAAAAGATCGGCCAAAAATTTCGCTGACTGCTGCAAGTGCGAGACATCAAGCGACGGCGATTCAAGATTGACAAACTCACCAAGTTGTTTCACCATTTGTGGCACGCGAGCCTGCATCAATTCGCGAAGCTCGGTTGCAGTTGGCGAACCCGTCATCGGTGCTGAAGTATTTGCCACCTCTCCATCGTGCCATGTCTCGGTTCAAGAATCTCACCGAGTTAAATGTGCTTTCCTACACACGACTAGAGATTAGAAATTAGTGTGCCCGGGATCGGACTCGAACCGATACAGCGCTTTCGCACCAGGGGGGTTTAAGCCCCCCGCGTCTACCATTCCGCCACCTGGGCA
>RFMT01000093.1 GCA_009927565.1 Acidimicrobiia bacterium | reverse complement strand
TATCTGTCAAACAATTGGTGTTGAAGTTTGCCCTGTTCACCAGTCTGCTCTTGGGGCTGGCCGGGGCGGTGTCTGCCGAGACCCTGCGCTGGGCGGCACAAAACGACATTCTCACGCTCGACCCGCACTCGCAAAACCACGCCACCACGAACAACATCGTGGGACACGCCTATGAGCCTCTGGTGCGTTTTGACCGCAACTACAAGCCCGAGCCCGCATTGGCCACCAGTTGGTCGCAGGTCAACCCCACCACGGTACGCTTCAACCTGCGTCGCAATGTCAAATTCCACGATGGCAGCCCGTTTACCGCTGATGACGTGCTGTTTTCATTCGACCGCATCCGTCAACCACAAGGCACCCTGAGCATCTATGTGGCCGGCGTGAAGGAAATTCGCAAGGTGGACGACTTCACCATTGACGTTATCAGCGAATCCCCCAACCCGGTGATGCTGAACAACTTCAGCACTTTCTTCATCATGAGCAAGGCGTGGGCCGTCAAGAACAAAACCGAGAAAGTGCAGGACTACCGCAACAAAGAAGAAACCTTTGCGTCACGCAATGCAAATGGAACCGGCCCCTACATCATCAAGGAGTGGGTGGCTGACCAGCGTGTTGTTCTGACAGCCAACAAGGGTTGGTGGGACAAGACTCCCGGCAATGTGACCGACGTGATCTACACCCCCATCAAGTCCGACCCAACCCGTATTGCCGCCCTGATCGCCGGCGACGTGGACGCTGTCACCGACCTGCCCACGCAGGATGTGAACCGTCTGCGCACCACACCTTCCCTGAATGTGCTCGATGGTCCTGAGGTGCGTACGATCTTCATCGTGATGGACCTGGGCAGTGACGAGCTCAAGTACGGCACCAAGGGCCCCAACCCCTTCAAGGACCTGCGCGTGCGCAAGGCGCTCAACATGAGCATGGACCGAAGCGGCATTCAGCGCAGCATCATGCGCGGCTTGTCCATCCCGGCGGCCATCATGGTGGCCCCTGGCGTGAATGGCTATGCGGAAGCTTCCGACAAGCCGCCTGCCGTGGATGTGGAAGGCGCCAAGAAACTGCTGGCCGAGGCAGGTTTCCCCAATGGCTTTGAGTTCACGCTGGATTGTCCGAACAACCGCTACGTCAATGACGAAGAGATTTGCCAGGCACTGGTGAACATGTGGGCCCGCATTGGCGTGAAGGTCAAGCTCAACGCCATGCCCTTTGCCACCTTCGCTGCCAAGTTTCAGAGCATGGACACCAGTGCCTTCCTGCTGGGCTGGGGTGTGGCCAACTACGACGCGGTGTACACCCTGCAGTCCATTGTGCGCACGCGTACCAAGGGCCCTGATGGCAACTTCAATTTCGGCAAAGTCAGCAATGCACAGCTTGACGCCTTGGTGGACCGCATCAACGCGAGCCCAGCCGGTGCCGAGCGTAACCGCTTGCTGAAAGAAGCGCTGGAGCTCACCCGCGACCAAGTGCTCACTCTGCCCATCCACCATCAGATGCGCCCATGGGCCATGAAGAAAAACGTCACCATG
>RFMT01000136.1 GCA_009927565.1 Acidimicrobiia bacterium | reverse complement strand
TAAAGGCATCGCCGACGGCACAATCAAGATCTAATTTCTTGCCGTAACAACGGCAGAAGTTAAAAACTCTGGCCCTACTGCGCACGCAGTAGGGCCTTTGTTTTTGTAGGCGAATTTTTGCAAGTGATTTGAGGCGACTAGTCTCTTTTCAGAAGTTCGCAACGAGGTAACGCCAAAGATGAAACTTGAGTTACAAGGGATTACGAAAAGGTTTCCTGGTGTTGTCGCTAACGATTCGGTGAATTTGTCGATCGCTACCGGCGAAGTGCTGGCACTTGTGGGCGAAAATGGGGCCGGAAAATCAACGCTCATGAACGTGCTTTATGGTCTCTACAAAGCCGACGAGGGTGAAATTTTGATCGACGGTGCTGCTGTCGATTTTCACTCTCCCGCAGACGCAATTAGGGCGGGCATTGGCATGGTGCACCAGCACTTTATGTTGGTGCCTGTCTTCTCGGTTGCTGAGAACGTCGTGCTTGGCTCAGAGCCCACAAAAAAATTTGGTGCTCTTGATATTGAACGCGCGCGAAAGCAAGTACGTGAAGTATCAGACAGATACAACTTGAACCTCGACCCCGATGCGATAGTCGAGGACTTGCCAGTTGGTGTGCGCCAGCGAGTTGAGATCGTCAAAGTTTTGCTGCGCGATGCGAAGATTGTCGTGTTCGACGAGCCAACCGCGGTGTTGACTCCGAGCGAAATTATCGAGTTTTTCTCGATTGTGCGCACGCTAATTGACGCCGGAAAAGGTGTCGTGTTTATCACCCACAAACTGAAAGAAGCATTGTCGATTGCTGATCGCATAAATGTGCTGCGACGGGGCAAAGTCGTTGGTGATGCCAACCCAAAGACCGCATCTGAGTCTCAGATTGCCGAGATGATGGTGGGAAGACCCGTGCAGTTGACCGTGAACAAAGCAACTGCATCGCCGAAGCAAGTTGTACTTGACGTAAAAGACTTAAGCATTATCGATCCTGATGGTCGCTTGATAGTCGAAAACGTGTCGTTCAATGTTCGGGCAGGTGAAATAGTTGGTGTGGCCGGCGTGCAAGGCAACGGTCAGACCGAACTAGTCGAGGCGATCAGTGGTTTGCGACGAATTAGTCAAGGTTCGTTGACCCTTGATGGCAAAGAGATAACCGAAGCGTCGCCACGACAACGGCACACACTCGGAATGGGTCATGTGCCAGAAGATCGGCAACGTCAAGGCCTAATAACCGGAATGACGATCACCGAAAATCTTGTGCTGACCCGATACCACGATTCAGAATTTTGTCGTGGTTTCAAAATGAATTGGTCAAAGGCAAAAGAGAAAGCCAATGAGTTGGTGCAAAGTTATGACATTCGCACCAGCGACCCTGATCAATTGGCGTCCACTCTTTCAGGTGGCAATCAACAAAAAGTTATTGTCGCACGCGAGTTAAGTCGAGATATTCGGCTGGTGCTTGCGGCGCAACCGACACGCGGCATCGATGTAGGCAGTATCGAATACATTCACGAGCAGATTGTTAAAGAGCGCGACTCGGGTACGGCGATTTTGATTGTTAGCACCGAACTAGATGAAGTGATGGCGTTGTCTGATCGAGTTCTGGTGATGTATCGCGGCAAAATCGTCGCTGATCTTGACCCGAAAAAAGTTAGCCATATGGACGTCGGTTTGTACATGGCGGGCTCGCGCCCAGAAAACGCGGTTGGGGTGAACTCATGAAAGAGTTGATCAAGTCGTTGCGCTATACATTCTTGGCACTTCTGGCATCGCTGCTTGTCGGCGCGATAATCATCGTCATCACCGACATTGACGCATTGAAGTCGGGCGATTTTGGTAAGGCATTTTCGACTGTTTTGACCGCGTATAAATCTTTGTTCGAGGGTTCGTTTTGGGGTTTACGTTCAATCTCAAACACCATTACAGGCACGACGCCATTGCTGCTTAGTGGTCTTGCGGTTTCGGTTGCATTCAAGGCAGGACTGTTCAACATTGGCGCAACGGGTCAGATGTTGGCCGGTGGCATGACCGCATTGTGGGTTGGGTTCACGATGACGGGCCCCGGTTGGCTGCAGGTGCCATTGGCAGTTATCGCTGGCGCGATTGGCGGCGCGATTTTTGGTGGCATCGCGGGCGTCTTGAAAGCACGCACGGGTGCTCACGAAGTGATCACGACAATCATGCTCAACAGCATTGCCTCATTTTTGGTGTTGTGGTTATTGAAGACAACAACTTTTCAACGGGAAGGACGACCTGACCCGATTTCGAAAGAAATTGCAGATGAGGCTCATTTGCCTCGACTTTTCGGTTTCATGGATGGCCGCTCAGACTTGGTCGCTCATGCTGGATTTTTTGTCGCACTTTTGGCAACGTATGGGTTTTGGTATTTGCTGAAGCGCACAACACTCGGTTTTGAATTGCGAGCTACTGGTCTAAATAGCGATGCCTCAAAATATGCCGGCATGAAGTCAAAGAGCCTGATGGTTGTGGCGATGTTGCTGGCAGGTGGCTTTGCTGGCATGGCCGGAGCGACAGAAGTTCTTGGAACATACGGCTATGCCTCGACGAGTTTGGCGGGCAACATTGGTTTTGACGCAATCGCTGTCGCGCTGCTCGGTCAGTCTTCGCCAATTGGCACGCTTGTGTCGGCAATTTTGTTCGGCGCGTTGCAAGCCGGTGGGCGTTCGATGCAGGCGAATACTGATGTGCCGGTTGACTTGATAATCGTGTTGCGCGCGTTGATCGTAATGTTCGTTGCGGCACCGCTTTTGGTTAAAGCAATGTTTAGGGTCAAAACACAAGTAGCGAGCCAAGGTCAAACATTCAGGGGGTGGGGCGGGTGAGTGAGGCGTTGATGATTTCTGCAGAGCAAAAAAAGCGCGCTCGCAACGTTGGTTACGGTTATTTGGGTTTGGCTGTGATCACTCTGGTGATCTTTTCGCGTCGACCAGGTGATGCAAGTTTCAGGCTGACCGAAGGTGGTTTTTCGCTGACTCTGCCTGCACAGCAATTTGCCTACATATTCGGCATTGTCTTTGTTGGTCTAGGAGCGGCGCAGTTATGGCGTGGGCTCGGCAAAGTTTCAAACATCGTCTTGGCCCTTGCTACTGCGATGTTCGTCATGAGTTTCTTGTCGTGGGCAACTTCGGGCGAGTCGTTCAGCCTGGTTGGCATGTTGCAGGACACTGTTTCGCGAAGCGTGCCGATAACACTTGGTGCTCTCGGCGGCATTTTGTGTGAACGCAGCGGCGTAATCAACATTGCAATTGAAGGAATGTTGCTTGCCGGTGCGTTTACAGGTGCGGTCGGCGCATCGCTTACAAATCTTTGGTTCGGCACAATTATCGCAATGCTCACTGGTGTGTTGTTGGCGTGGATACTTGCGGTGTTTTCAATCAAGTATCGCGTCGATCAAGTAATCGTTGGCTTTGCGATCAATTTTTTCGCACTCGGCATAACTTCATTTTTGAGTTTCAGGGTTTTGGTGCCGAACCCTGACTACAACTCGCTCGTACCGGTGATGCCGATTTCTGTACCGCTTTTGTCGAAGATTCCGTTCATTGGACAAATATTGTTCGTCCAGACGATTTTTGTTTACTTCTCGTTTGCTGCCGTCGCACTTTTGACCTGGGCGATGTATCGCACGCGTTGGGGTTTGCGTACTCGAGCCGCAGGCGAGTATCCCAAAGCGGCAGGCACTCTCGGTGTTGATGTAATTAAATTGCGCTATCGCAACTTGCTAATTGCAGGTGCAGTTGCAGGCATCGGCGGCGCATGGTGGCCAATTGGCACTGTTGGTCGCTTCGACCAAAACATCACGGGCGGTCGCGGCTTTATTGCTCTCGCTGCCGTAATTTTTGGTCGTTGGCACCCGGTTGGTGCATTTAGCGGAGCGATTGTTTTTGCTCTTGCAGAAGCGGTGCGTTTGAAAATCGGAAACTTTGACACGGGTATTCCGAGTGAGTTCTTGTTGATGGCGCCTTATTTAGTGACGCTCGTAGTTGTCGCCGGTTTTGTCGGTGCGAGTCGATCGCCGAAGGCCGCTGGCCAACCTTACGACGAACAGTAAAACTATTTAGCGAATTATTTAGTCCGTGGGCGAAAACCGACGAGACCGTTTGTGAGTTCTAGACGTGGGCCGTCAATCAAATCAATGCAATAAGGCACTGCCGGCATAACTGCATCGAGACATTCACTTATTGACGATGGCTTTCCTGGCAAATTAATAATCAGCGCGTGACCACGAATGCCGGCTGTTTGCCGAGACAAGATTGCAGTTGGCACTACCTTGAGAGAAGTTGCGCGCATGAGTTCGCCGAACCCTGGCATCATTTTTTCGCAAACTTGTTCTGTCGCCTCTGGGGTGACGTCGCGAACTGCTGGACCAGTACCACCGGTTGTAACAATTAAGCAACAATTCTCGACGTCGGCAAGTTCGCGCAACGCAGTTGCAACAAGTTCTACGTCGTCGGCGACGAGTCGCGCAACTGGCTGCCACGGGTTGGCGAGGTGTTTGGTGAAATATTCGTGAATCGCAGGACCACCGAGATCTGTGTAGACGCCCGCAGACGCACGATCAGAGACAGTGACGATGCCGATCTTTGTTGTCGAAGTTCTGTTGTCTGACACTTGGCCCTACCAGAAAAGATTTTGTGGGTCGTTATATTTTTTGCCCCGCGAGATTTTGCGAACAATTGATTTATAGATTTGTCGTGCGCCGAAGCGAAAGCCAGTTAGCGAGCGGGCTGTGAACGAAATCGAGCGTAGTCTTTCGATTGATTCGCGCAGACTTCGCAGCATTGCAGTTTCGGTTGCGGTGAGAACCAGCGGTTCGGTGCTTGCAGGAAACGCACGGGTGGCGAAACCGAAAGTCTTATAATCCATTTCGTAAACCGCTTGCAATCGGTTGGCTGAATGTTGGTCGCAAACCTGGTCGAGTTTGATGCCAAAGCCTGCGTTGTGGCGCTCGAGCGAAAGTGATGTGCCTGCGCGTCGGTTGACTTCATCGACCAAGCGTTGCATCTCGGCTGGCTGTTCGACTCGTGCAACCATGTTGTAGTTGAACTTGTCTGGGTGCACGATGTGTGCCTGCGGCAAGAAGTGATGGTCGGTCATGAATTCGTCGGTTTGCTCTGAGATCATTTTGGCGAAATGCGCAAAGCTTGCGGTGACGTTGATGCGACCGTCGACCATTTGGTCTTGACAAAGTTCGTTGACCATGTCTGGCGTGCCTGGTGCTCGAGAAAAAATACGATTCTCCCAAGCCGAGTATGCGCGAGCAAGAGGGTCACGAGTTGCGTAAACGCGCAACCACTCAGGCGAGTTCAAGATTTCGTCTACTTCGGTTGCGCTCATATCGATGAGCTTTGTCAAACCGCTGATGCCGATGTCGTGGATAGTTTGTGAACGTGCGATGTGCGGTGCGATGAGTTGATCGAGTCGTGCTTGATTGTAAGTGCCACTCGCTTTGGCCAGCAGTGTCTTTATGCTGCTACACGCCACTTTGGTAGTTGGGCAATACATAATTTTGAGTTTGGGTGCGACGAGCAAAAAGCCCGCATACGGCTTTAATGGAAAATCTTTTTCGCTTACCATGGTGGAATCGATTTCATTTGCCGGCTTTTGTCAATAGCTTCGCCATAATCATTGCTACTGATTGTTCAAGCGTCTCGTTGTTCGCACCAACTGTTACTTCGGGTGACATTGGTGGCTCATAAACACTGTCAACACCACTAAGGCCAGTCATTTCTCCGCTGCGCACTTTGCTGTAGAGGCCTTTTGTGTCGCGACGTTCGCATTCTTCGATTGGCGTGGCGACATGCACTTCAATGAACCGCAATTGGTTGTCAGTATGAATTTTTCTTGCGTGTTCGCGGGATGCGATAAACGGCGAAATTATCGGCACTATCGCAACGATGCCAGCATCAGCGAATAGACACGCGACTTCGGCGACGCGGCGAATATTTTCGGCTCGATCGTTGTCTGAAAAGCCGAGACCTGCGTTCAGTCCGTGACGTAAGTTGTCGGCATCGAGGATGTAGGCAAGTCGACTCGTGTTTAATAGTTCGCGGGCGAGTTCATTGGCGATCGTTGACTTGCCTGAGCCAGATAACCCAGTTAGCCACACAGTCGCCCCTGAAAGTCCGTGTTTATTCCAGCGTTGGGTGCGACTGATCAGTGGTTCATGCCAGACCGGTTTAGTCATGATGTTTTCCCATGTGTGACTATGAGTTTAGGCGCTACAAGATTATGAACGAGGCGAGAGCAACATGCCGGCAGCCGCAGTTTGCCCCGAAGCTTCGTCAATAAGAATGAATGAACCTGTTGTACGGTTTTGGTGATAATCGTCAAAAAACAATGGGCTAGTCGTATGCAAAGTGACTCTG
>RFMT01000010.1 GCA_009927565.1 Acidimicrobiia bacterium | reverse complement strand
GTGCTGTTGACCACATGCACCACCAGCAGCATCACTGGGACTTCAATCAGCACGCCCACCACCGTGGCCAGCGCAGCCCCTGACTGAAAGCCAAAGAGACTGATCGCCGCAGCCACCGCCAGCTCGAAAAAATTGGAGGCGCCAATCAATGCGGAGGGACAGGCCACCGAGTGCTTTTCCCCCAACCGACGGTTGAGCCAATAAGCCAAGGCCGAGTTGAAGAACACCTGAATGAGAATGGGCACAGCCAGGAGCGCGATGACCAGCGGTTGTTTGAGAATGGCCTCACCTTGGAAGGCAAACAGCAACACGAGCGTGGCCAGCAGCGCGGTGATGGACCAGGGGCCTATCTTGGCCATGACAGCGTCAAACGTTGGCTGACCTTGGGCCATGAGCGACTTGCGCCACCCCTGTGCCAACACCACCGGGATGACAATGTAGAGCACCACGGAGGTGACCAAGGTGTCCCACGGCACGGTGATGGCCGAAATGCCCAGCAGAAATCCCACCAGGGGCGCAAACGCAAACACCATGATGGTGTCATTCAGCGCCACCTGCGACAAGGTGAACAGCGGATCGCCGTGGGTGAGACGACTCCAGACAAACACCATGGCCGTGCACGGCGCAGCGGCCAGCAGAATCAAGCCCGCGATGTAGCTGTCCAGTTGATCGGCGGGCAAGAAGGGGGCGAACCAGTGCCGGATAAACAGCCAGCCCAGGAAGGCCATCGAAAACGGCTTGACCAGCCAATTCACGAACAAGGTGACGCCAATGCCTCGCACATGCTGACGCACTTCGTGCAAAGCCCCGAAATCCACCTTGACCAGCATGGGGATGACCATCACCCAAATCAGCAGGCCCACAGGCAGGTTGACCTGCGCCACCTCCAGGGCACCGATGGTCTGGAACACGCCCGGAAAGAATTGCCCGAGTGCAATGCCCAACACAATGCACAGAAACACCCACAGCGTCAGATACCGCTCAAACACGGTCATGGGGGCTGGGGTCGCAACCTGAGTCGTCACGTCATTGGAATCAGTCATGGTCAGC
>RFMT01000011.1 GCA_009927565.1 Acidimicrobiia bacterium | reverse complement strand
TCTCATCCCCACGCGACACGCACCGATTCGCGCTTCGCTGGACCGATGGTTCAGCGCGCATGCGCTGACCCCCAATATCGTGGGGGAATTCGAGGACAGCGCACTGATGTCCTTGTTTTCCGGGCGAGGCATGGGTGTGTTCCCGATCAGTGGCTTAGGCGCGCAGGATTTGTCACTGATGCCTGGCATGCAAGCCCTGGGGCAAACCGATGTGATGGAGGACATCTACGTCATCCACTCGAATCGCGGACGGCACCATCCGTTGGTGCAAAAAATCCTGCAGGGCGAATCATTGTGACTTCGAAAAATCCGAAGTCATGATCACGGAATCTCTACGGAAAATATGGAAATCCCCATTGCCAGACCGTGGCCGTTCTTTTAAATTAACTTTTGAAGGGGAGTAGCTCCCGCTCTGGCTGGATCGGTCTTTCACAAGACTGCAGCCAAAGCGACAACAGGTCGTCAATTCGAAGAAATTCTTCCGGTCTGTTGGGTAACACAATCATCACTCCATGCTGAGCAAGACCTTCGATAGGTTGCCTGTTTCAGGCACATCGAGGCGCTTTGCACGAAGCCATCACTGGGCGTGATGGGTGTTGACATCTCGTGTGTCCGAACCAGGTTGAAAAAACGTTCAACCAGGAGTTCGAATGGAGCTTTTTTCCACCCCGTGGTGGTCGGCCTTGCTGGCGATCATCCTCATTGACCTCGTGCTGGCCGGTGACAACGCGATCGTGATCGCGCTGGCTGCCAGAAACCTCCCCCCTCATCTGCAAAAGAAGGCCGTTTTTTGGGGAACGCTCGGTGCCATTGCTGTGCGATCCCTCATGACCATCGGCTTGGTCTGGTTGCTGAAGATCCCCGGCCTGATGCTCGCGGGCGGCGTAGGCTTGCTGTGGATCGCTTACCGATTGTTGGCGGACACCGCGAGCGATAGCCATGATGGACCTGCTGTGACCTCTTTCTGGGGTGCCATGAAGGTGATTGTGATTGCCGACGCGCTGATGGGTATCGATAACGTCCTGGGTGTCGCCGGTGCCGCTCATGGCTCTATTGAACTCGTGGTGATTGGCCTGCTGGTCAGTGTACCGATCGTGGTCCTGGGCAGTTCGTTCGTGCTGCGTCTGATTGAGCGCTTCCCGGTGATCATCAAGTTGGGCGCAGCTGTATTGGCTTTCACCGCTGCC
>RFMT01000012.1 GCA_009927565.1 Acidimicrobiia bacterium | reverse complement strand
ACACCGAAGCGCAAATAGACCGACATCTGACTGCAGCCATCACGATCAGGATTATTTCTCTCCTCTTTATATTTATCAAGCGCGGTCTCGGCGAAGTATTCCCATCGCTTCCATGCGGCTTCTTCGCCCGCGTCAGCAATTGTTGCTGTCAAAATTGGGTCGTCGGGTATCGCTTCGCTTTTGATCACCGGCGCGCCATTCCACTTCACATTCGGCTTTCTTGCTGGTGCCGACCAACCGTGTGCCAACCAAACTTTTGAAAACGGAGTAAACACCGAATACGGCGATGAGTCAGTCTTTCGCACTGTGCCCGGGTCGACTGCGTATGCCGAACCGACATGATTCAATTTTGCGCCAACTTTTTCTAGTTCTCGTGCAACTTGTGCGTCACGTGTTTGCCCATACGGTGCAAAATCTTTAGCCGCGAAAACCTCGGTTGCACCAACTTCTTTGGCAACTTTTGGCACAATCTCAACTGGGCCACCGACACGCACCACAAGCGCGCCACCCATTGCGCGATTCAATTCACGTAGCGAACGAAATAAAAATGCCAATCTCGGTGCGCCCGAACGCTGCAAAAACATCGGATCCAACACAAAAAGCGGGGTGACCGCCCCGGCTTTGCTCGCCTCGATCAATGCAAGATTGTCTTCAAGACGTAAATCGCGTCGAAACCACATCATCGAATTAGAAGAACTATTTGACATCTGCACTACGCCAAATCATCTCCATGCAACAACTGCCACAGCAGCACAAACTAGAGCAACAACCCCACCATATGCCAATGACCACTCGGGCGAAATTGAGTCTGCGATCAGACCAGTTATCGGCCCACCAATTGGTGTGCTTCCCAAAAATGCGACCGCTGTCAGTGCCAACAACCTTCCGCGCATATCGGGTGGTGATTCTTGTTGACTAATCGCATTGCCTGATGCGATCATCGCCGCGCCGCCGACTCCTAGAGGTACACCCCATAAAAATGCCAGCCACAAATTCGAAGCAAACGCCATGCCGATGCTTGCTAATCCAAGCAATGCAATATTGCCGACGAACCAGCTCATCGAAACCGTCTTTAAACGCGCAGTTAGCAGAGCGCCGGTCAAATTACCGATACCGATTACCGACATCACCCAGCCAAACGCGCGATCATCACCCCAACTCAGGTCTGCCAACTTTGGCAATGCAACTCCAAAGTTGAACGAAAATGTGCTCACCGCAACATAAACCAAAAACATCGTCATCAAGCGTCGATTGCCAGCGACATATTTGAATACTTCGCGCACGGGCGAACCACCTGCTGGTCGAATAATTGCCGGATACATTTCGCTCTTTCGCAAACCGGTCAAACCGTAAATCATCGCTGCATATGAGATGCCGTTCAAGATGAACAGCCATCCCGTGCCGAGCGGTCCGACAAGCGCGGTCGCAATCGCCGCGCCGAAGATACGCGAGCCGGTCATCACCGCCGTATTAAGCGACATTGCATTCGGTAAGTCGACAGTCGGCACAAGTTCAGTCACCAAACCACGTCGTGCAGGGTTATCGAAAGCCCCGATGATGCCCAGCAGCAACGACAATGCATAAACCATCGGCACGCTGATAACACCAGAAAGATCGAG
Organism: Acidimicrobiia bacterium; assembly: GCA_009927565.1. Lineage (GTDB taxonomy): Bacteria > Actinomycetota > Acidimicrobiia > Acidimicrobiales > Ilumatobacteraceae > BACL27. The sequence continues at coordinate 432 of RFMT01000012.1, read as the reverse complement.
AACTCCAAGCAAGAGCGCCTGAACGGCCAAGCATGCTTGTGAGATGATCGCGATGCGGCGGCGGTTGTGCCGATCAGCAAGTGCTCCGCACCAGGTGCCGAACAGCAACATCGGCAGAAACTGAAACGCAACGTTGTAGCCGAGATCTGCCGCATTGCCCGTCAATCGGTAGATCAACAACGACGACGCGGTTAACTGCAGCCAACTGCCAATGTTCGAAAGCAGCAGGCCTGCAAAAAACAGGCGTGCATTGAAATATTTCAGCGAGCGAAAAACGCTTGCGTGTTTCTCAGCCACAGTCGTCAGTTATCGAGTTTCAGAGCCGAGATAAATACGTCCCCGGGTATCTCAACGCGTCCGATTGACTTCATCTTCTTCTTGCCTTCTTTTTGTTTCTCAAGCAACTTGCGTTTGCGCGAGATGTCACCGCCA
>RFMT01000013.1 GCA_009927565.1 Acidimicrobiia bacterium | reverse complement strand
CCTGCAAGAGAACGATAAGGTGGTCACGCAGGGTGCGTTTCATCTCCACCATGAACGCAAACGCACTGAGCTTCAGTAAGGCGCGAAGGCTATGCTCAAAACCATGATTCGCGTCGCGCTGTCACAGCGCCTGCTGGTGTTGGTGGTGGCCGTGGTGTTGCTGGCTTTCGGTGCTCGTGCTGCCTTGCGCTTGTCAGTCGATGCATTCCCCGATGTCACCAACACGCAGGTACAAGTGGCCACCGAGGTGCCCGGTCGCTCCCCTGAGGAGGTCGAGCGGTTTGTCACCGTTCCGTTGGAAGTGGCCATGACGGGCTTGCCAGGTCTGACGGAAATGCGTGCAATCAACCGAGCAGGCCTTTCCTTGATTACCTGGTCTTCACCGACAAGACCGACGTCTACTTCGCCCGTCAATTGGTCATGGAGCGTTTGCTGGAAGCCACATCCAAAATGCCCAGTGGCGTGATGCCTGTCCTGGGACCAGTCACGACCGGGTTGGGAGAGGTGTATCAATACACGCTGGTCCACCCTCACGACGGACATCACCAACTGTCACAAGAAGAGTTGATGGAGCGTCGGATCGTGCAGGACTGGGTCGTGAGGCCTTTGTTGCGTTCCATCCCGGGCGTGGCTGAAATCAACTCCATGGGGGGGCTGGAAAAACAGTTTCAAGTGCTGGTGAATCCTGATCGGTTGCGTCATTACCGCCTGACGCTTCGAGACGTCCAGGAATCGATTGAGCGTAACAATGCCAACTCAGGTGGCGGCACGCTGCGCGCCTCCGCCGAGCAATACCTCATCCGAGGAATCGGTTTGATCCGTACGGCTGAGGATATTGAGAACATCATCCTGAAAGAGACGGCGGGGGTTCCGGTCTTTGTTCGAGATGTGGCCCAGGTCCAGATTGGCGCAGGCGTGAGGCAAGGCGCTGTCGTCAAGAATGGCGACACCGAGGCCGTGGCAGGCATTGTGATGATGCTGCGGGGGGGCAACGCCAAAGAGGTGGTCAGTCGCGTGAAGAGCAAGGTGGATGAAATCAACCAAAGAGGCTTGTTGCCCAATGGTTTGCAGATTGAACCCTTTTATGACCGTACCGAACTGGTCGATTCCGCGCTGGGCATGGTGACCAAGGTGTTGTTAGAAGGTATTGTGCTTATTTTCATCATCCTGTTCGTCTTTCTGGGTGATGTGCGATCGAGCCTGGTCGTAGCAGCCACCATTGTGGTGACGCCGCTGATCACGTTCATCCTGATGAACCGGCTGGGCCTTTCTGCCAACCTGATGTCACTCGGCGGTTTGGCAATTGCCATCGGACTGATGGTGGATGGCACAGTGG
>RFMT01000014.1 GCA_009927565.1 Acidimicrobiia bacterium | reverse complement strand
TCTACAGACTGTTTTGCTAAGAGTTATTCATCAGTTAACGAGCTACGAGCCGATTATGAACAAGATGGTTTTGTTTCTATCAAGGGACTAATTCCGTTAGTGAAACTTGAGACCGTTCAAAGAGATCTCACTGAGACTTTTGCTGAATTCTCGGCCGATAAGCAATTCGCGATTGACTCAGCAATTATTGAGCTGGACAGGACAGATAAGCAGTTGTTATACGAACTTCATATGGCAACAACAAAGCTCATAAGCCTCAGGTCGATATTTTCGATTTTTTCAAAAATTGTTGATGACCTCTCGGCGAAACAGGCGCCCGTCTATGAAGTTAGTGGCGGATATTTACTGGGCATTCCTAAAGACAACCGCTTGGTTTACGATTTTCATCAAGAGTCGAACTACATGCGCGAGTTTGAGTCGATTTTTAATTTTCACTTTCCGCTTTTGCGAAAGTCGACGAGAGAAAACGGGACAATGTCGGTGTTGAAGGGTAGCCAAACAATCGGAACCGTGTCATTCGAGAAAAAGCGAATCAGCGCCAATTCGTACACGAATCTCGTTCCAACCTCAATCGAAGATATTCAGTCCAAGTTTCAAGAGGTTCACTGCATTCTTGAGCCGGGTGATTGCGTCGTGTTTAATAAAGACCTGGTGCACAGATCAAACTTCAACTCGTCAGATCTATGCCGCCCTGTTGGTACCGCACGATTGACTCAAAATAAACGTGGCAGCTGGATAACTCCGAGCCCTGACGAGCTATAGCGCTTCAGCGCAAGGCGCGCACGACACGCTGACCAATTGTGGCGAGGTGTTTTTCTCGATCGGCGAGTGTCGACGTGTCGAGGCCATAAAGCGCAATCCAGCGAGCGCGACACCAACGGTTGCACATCACTCGAATCGAGCGCGAGATCGTCCGTTTACCAGGTTCGCCCTGCAGAGCATTCACGAGTTTTGACGAGCCATGCGTTGTGACGGCGACTAGTCGCTTGATGTTTGTCAGTCGCGGGCGAATTAAGTTTGCGCCAGCCGGCAGAACCCACGCGACCTCGTTCATCCATGTGCGGTCGATCCAACCCTTTAGCATCGCTGGCAAACCAGACCACCATGTTGGATAAACAAACACGATCGCCTCACACCAGCGCAAATCTTCGACATCTCGCGCGAGTTCGGGGCGAGTCGTCGGTGGCGTATGGTGCAGCGCGCGCTCATTGGCACTCAAAAACGGGTCAAAGTTTTCGGCGTAGAGGTCGCGCAATCGAACCTCGTGGCCGTTTTTCGACAAATATTCAACGACAACATTACGCACGCAACTGTTGAAAGAACCTTCAACAGGGTGAACATAAACAACAAGCGTCTTCATTGTTTTTGCGACGATTTCTCGAGTCGATTGACGATTTTTTGCACCGTGTCAGTTATAAATTTTTCGCGCTGTTGCTGCGTGCATGTGTCAAGTGCATAGATGCCACACCACATTGATCGAGTGCGCAAACCAGTCGACATGCGAATCGCGCGAGTGAGTGTGCGTCGACCATTGTCGTTAATCAATTTCACATATCGCCACGGCGAGCCATATGTGCTGACGCCAATTATGTGCCGAATATTTTGCAAGTTAGGTCGAATCTTGCCCGCTTGTTGAATCGAAATGCAACCCCTAACACGAAAACTCGGTCGAGCCAGCCTTTGAGTTGTGCCGGCAAACCAGACCACCAAGTGGGGTAGACGAAAACTAAAGCGTCGGCCTGCAACAAAACCTCGGCGTGACGCTTTGTTTCGTCGCTGACTAATGGCGTCGCAGTTTCATATGCCACCCGCTCTGCAGTCGACATTGCGGTTGCAAACTTTTCGTCGGCAAGGCGAATAGCCGTGACGCTATGCGATGGCTGTAATTCAAGCGCACGAATTATCCGTTCAAAAATTGCCGCACAATAACTGTCGGCACTCGGATGGCCGAGCACGACAACTACGTTCATTTCGTGCTCCCCCTGGGATTTGAACCCAGGACCTGCGGATTAAGAGTCCGTTGCTCTACCAACTGAGCTAGA
>RFMT01000015.1 GCA_009927565.1 Acidimicrobiia bacterium | reverse complement strand
TCGGCATCGCTCACCTGCACGCCAATTTCCCGGGCCCACTGCAACTGCGCCTTGTCCTGAATCAGCTGGTCCAGTACCTCACTCAGCAATTGTTCACGCGGTGGTGTACTTTGCCCTTGCTGCCTCAACTGTGCCTCGATGGCCTGGGCCCGTAGCGTCACCTCGAGGTTGGTGATGGGCTCGCTGCCCACCACAGCCACGATGAAATCGGACGACAACCGCTGAGACGCCGGCACCGGTAGCGGCACAGGCAGGGGCGAAGACAACGGCCGCAACGCCCCCCCCTGGGCTGGCGCACGCAGCCCTTGCGCCCATAGCGCCTGCGTCACCAGCAGTGCCAAGCCCAGCTGACAGCAGCGGAACAACAAACGGGACGAACTTGAGGACATCATCAACGGTCAATCGTATTGGCCAAATCGGCTCGGGGGCGACACCTGGTCGCGCAATACTGGTAGCGTGGAATTTGGGTCCTGAGGGTGCCCAACGGGTTGGGGCCCACTCGCGTGAAACCTGAAAATTCCAACTGAAACATCAGCCGCTGGTTCGCCTGGTTGGCAGCAATTTGCAATCGCTCGAACACCACACGACCCAGCCAGCAGCCTGCATCGTACTCGACTCCCAACACCGCATCGACCATCTTGCCTTCGTTCAGGTTGTAGTTGAGCCGCCCAACGGCATACCACTGATCCTCGCCCAGACCTCGTCCGGGCCCCTGGTCGCGCCCCGCAGCACCCCACAAGGCCTTGATCGGCCACTGCCAGGCCGTGTCGATCAACTCACTGCTTTGTTGGGTGGCTGGATCGACCTGATAGCGGTACGCGGCCGACAACACCCGGTAATTGCCAGGCACATACCGGGTGCCGGCCGTGGTACGCAGGGAACGCGAGGCCTTGGGGTTGTATTGCACCGTAGAGTCGAGTTGCCAGGCCGGGTTAACCTGTACCATGGCGCCCGCCAGGACATCACTCAAGCGCTCCGAAATCGGCTGGGTTTCTGTGGGGAGCAAGACATTCTGATCCTTGAGCCGCAATCGCTGGGCCAGGCCAAATCGGGCCATCTCCACGCCGCTGGAAGGGTCGATGAACCGTGACGTGGCCCCCAGCGTCATCAGCTTGTTGTCCGCGATGCGATCCTGCCCCACAAAGGCGTTTTCGTTGAA
>RFMT01000150.1 GCA_009927565.1 Acidimicrobiia bacterium | reverse complement strand
ACTTCGTGCCAGGGCTTGTCGCGGTCGACTCGGACATCACCTGGTAACCCAAGAATTCGTTCACCAAGAATATTTTTCATCACTTCCGTTGTGCCACCTTCGATGCTGTTTGCTCGACTGCGCAAAAACGCCTTGGGCACAGAATCAAAACTCATCGCAGTTTCTGGTCGAACCATTTCATAACTTCCATAGAGCATTCCGTTTGCGCCGAGAAGCCCAATACAAAATTCATACGTGTCTTTGTTTAACTCGGCGCTAGCAACCTTGCCGATAGAACCCTCCGGCCCTGGAGTGCCCATGCGACGATTCTGACCGGCGCGAATATTCGTCAACCGCAAAACCTCGGCTTTGATCCAAAGCTTCATCAACTCGTCTTTAGTTGCCGATGACTGCATTTCTGGTGACAGAGACTCCCAAATCTTTAAGGCCTCACGAATCGGACCCGTTGCTTTACGAGGTATCGCTCCACCAATTGCAACTCGCTCGTTCATCAAAGTTGTCAAACTCACGCGCCAACCATCACCCGTGCCGCCCAAAGTTTCTGCAACTGGCACACGAACATCAGTGAAATAAACTTCGTTGAATTCGGCTTCGCCTGTCATTTGACGCAATGGTCGAACTTCGACTCCGGGTGCTTTCATGTCGACTATGACGGCAGTGAGTCCGGCATGCTTTACCGCTTGCGGATCAGTGCGAACCACCAATAATCCGTACTTAGAGAGATGCGCGAGGGTCGTCCAGACCTTTTGCCCGTTGATTATCCATTCGTCGCCATCGCGCACACCTTTTGCTGATAGTCCTGCGAAGTCTGAACCAGAGCCCGGTTCTGAAAACAATTGACACCAAATTTCTTCACCAGTGAAAAGTGATCGCAGATACTTTTTCTTCTGAGCATCGGTACCCCACTGAATAATTGTCGGAGCGCACATGCCGTAACCGATTGGATTGCGCGCATAACTAGATGGCCCGTTCGCTGCAGCGATTGCTTCATTAACAATTTTCTGATATTTGGGCGACGCTCCCAGGCCACCATTACCAACATCAAAATGCACCCAGGCCAAACCGGCATCAAATTGGGCACCCAAAAACTCGGTCACTTTTGTTTTACTAGGCGGATACTTTTCGATCAACGAATTTACTAACGCACTTACCTCAGCATCACTGACAAGATTTTCAGTTTCAAGAGCAACCATGATTCACCTAATTTACATCTCTGATGCAAAGTTTCTGAAGTTGGCAGATAGTTGTCAGAACCGACTAGTTTTCAAATATGTTTCCTGGAGCAATCGCTGCTGATGCACCAGACCGACCGGCTGTCATTATGGCGTCGACAGGTCGAGCAATCACCTTCAAAGAACTGGATGACGGCGCTAATCGACTTAGCCAAGTGTTGCGCAATGCTGGCCTTGGCCCGGGCGATCACGTTGCAATTTGTCTCGAGAATCATCCTCGTTACTTTGAGATCTTGTGGGGCTGTCACTATGCGGGCCTGATATACACGGCATGCTCATCACGATTGACGACTGATGAGCTCAATTACATAATCAACGATTGCGGAGCAAAGGCCTTCATCACAAGTAAGCACAAAGCTGATCAAGCTGCCGAAGTAGCAAAATCAACACCGAATGTTTCATTGCGTCTGATGGTCGACGGAAAAATCAATAGTTACGACTCTTACGAAGATACGGTTTCGAAAGCACCTGCGAATGAGTTGAGCAACCGCGTTGACGGTATCGACATGCTTTATTCAAGTGGCACGACTGGCCGACCAAAGGGAATCAAACTTGGCCTAGCAATGACTCCACTGGGCTCGCCAACCTCGCTGAGCGCATTATGTTCGATGTTGTTTTCGATCGACAAAAACTCGATCTATCTTTCACCTGCTCCGCTTTATCATGCCGCACCCCTGCGCTTCACAATGACGAC
>RFMT01000310.1 GCA_009927565.1 Acidimicrobiia bacterium | reverse complement strand
TGCTATACCTGCCAGCACTACACCCGCGCCTATTTGAATCATCTCTTCAAGGCGAAGGAAATGGTGGCTTCAACACTTGCCACCATTCATAACGAGTTCTTTACCGTGCAGTTGGTGGACAACATTAGGGCAGCAATGCAATCGGGCCACTATCACGAATTCAAGAGAGATTTCCTCGGGCGCTACTACGCTAAACGGCAGCAATAACTCTGCTAATGAGTTGTGCGCCGGGGCGATAAGCCAGATATTCATAACTTGGTGCATCAAGAATGACGAAGTCAGCCCTTGCACCTATTCCTAGGTGACCAATATCGGAGCGGCGAAGTGCTTGCGCACCTCCGAAGGTAGCGGCATGGAGAGCTTGCGCAGGCGAAAAGTACATCTCACGCACCGCCGTAGCAATTACCCACGGCATTGAGGTAATAAATGAGGTTCCTGGATTGCAATCGGTAGCTAGCGCGACTTTAGCCCCGTGTGCATAGAGTCGACGCGCATCAGGATAAGGCGAGCGCGTTGAGAACTCGGCCCCGGGCAATAGGGTGGCAATCGTGCTTGAAGATGCAAGTGCAGCGATCTCTTCATCTGAGAGATAGGTGCAATGGTCAACACTGGCTGCATCTACTTTAAGAGCTAATTCAACTCCCCCGGTGTGACCCAGTTGATTTCCATGAAGGCGCGGAAGTAAGCCGCGAGCTATCCCAGCATCCAAAATTCGATACGACTCTTCTGGGGTAAATGCTCCGGTATCGCAGAAAACATCAATCCACTTCGCTTTGGGGGCGCAGGTATCGAGCATTTCGCCGATCACTAGTGAAATATAATTCTCGCGCTCGGATGCAAACTCTGCGGGCACCACGTGTGCGCCTAGGAAGGTCACTTCTTCTGTGAATTCCTTGGCTACATCAAGAATCTTGGCTTCGCTTTGCACATCAAGGCCGTACCCGCTCTTGATTTCAAAGGTAGTAATTCCGCCAGCCCGAAGCTCACCTACGATTCCGGCTGTGTGCGTGCGCAAATGATCGATATCAGCCTCGCGAGTTGCAGCAACTGTGGTCTTAATACCTCCCGCTGCATACTTCTCACCAGTCATTCGCCCGACAAAATCTCTGACACGGTCACCGCCGAAGACGGCGTGGGTATGACTATCAACAAAGCCGGGAATGACGCTCTTGCCATGGGCCTCAATGGCATGATCAGCGCTCGGCGCACCCTTCGATGATCCGACCCAGGCAACTTTGCCATCCTCAATGAGAAGAGCGGCGTCGCGCAAAGCACCCAGGATTGTTCCATCGCCTAGCGTGGAATCATTGGTGATTAACTCACCGATTCCCGTGACAACCGTGGAACTCATTTCTATCCTTCGTTGAGAGGAGCGTGCTCGTGCATGGGGATGCGCACCCCGCGTTCCTGGGCAACGTGTTCGGCGAGCTCATAGCCGGCGTCTACATGGCGTATCACGCCCATGCCGGGGTCGTTTGTCAGTACGCGACGTAATTTCTCACCGGCAAGCGCTGTGCCGTCAGCCACGCTCACCTGCCCCGCATGAATGGAACGCCCCATTCCCACGCCGCCACCATGATGAATGGAGACCCACGATGCACCTGACGCGGTATTGATCAGTGCGTTAAGGAGCGGCCAATCAGCGATGGCATCAGATCCATCAAGCATGGACTCGGTTTCGCGATACGGCGAAGCCACTGATCCGCAATCAAGATGATCACGACCGATAACGATCGGCGCCTCAACTTCGCCCTTGGCGACCATGTCGTTGAAGCGCTCACCCGCAAGATGGCGCTCTCCATAACCGAGCCAACAGATGCGCGCTGGAAGTCCTTGGAAGGCAACTTTCTCCGAAGCCTTCTTGATCCATCGGGC
>RFMT01000183.1 GCA_009927565.1 Acidimicrobiia bacterium | reverse complement strand
TTCAAAAATATGTTTCGAGACACGTCGATTGTCGATCGCGTCTCGGAAACATTTTGGCAAATCATTGACGAGCAACACGCGCGCGGCGAAGCCAAAGGCGACCACTATGCCAAGCCTGGCTCGAACGACCGAGTTTGGAACGTGCAAGAAAAACTCGCACTACGCGACCCTGAGGCATTTGTCGACTATTACCGCAACGATTTTCTCGCTCTAGTAGCGACGGCTTGGCTCGGGCCTGGCTATCAGATCACGACTCAAGTAAACGTCGTAAACCCTGGTGGTGACGCGCAACAGCCGCATCGTGATTATCACCTCGGCTTCATGACCGATGAACAAGCGATCGACTTCCCATTGCATGTTCATGGAGTTTCGCCGTTGATCACTTTGCAGGGCGCGGTTGCGCACACAGATATGCCTCGTGAGTCTGGCCCGACTATGTATTTACCGCACTCACAAAAAATGGTCTCAGGTTACGTCGCCTGGCGAAATGCAGACGTGAAGAAATATTTCGCTGAAAATTATTCGCAGTTGCCTCTTGAAAAAGGTGATGGCGCATTTTTCAATCCTGCGCTGTTGCATGCAGCCGGCTCGAACCAGACAAAAGACTTCAAACGAATGGCCAACCTCACGCAGATCGGTTCTGCGTTCGGGCGCACGCTCGAATCTGTTGACCGTGAGCAAATGTCGAACGCGATTTACCCGGTGCTGCGCGCACGCAAAGCGGCAGGTTGGTCTGACCACGAACTCAAGACCGTGATCGCCGCGTGCGCCGAGGGCTACGCGTTTCCGACAAATCTTGACCGTGATCCGCCGCTCAAAGGTTTGGCCCCTCAATCGCAAGCCGACTTTGTTTGGCAGGCTCTCGCAAGCGACCAAACTTCTGAACAGCTGCGTAAAGAACTCGCGGCGTTGTCAGAGCGTCAAAAAACTGATCGCGCCTGATCGGCTAATCTAAGAGTTACGAGTTATCCCGCAGTCGGGCTTACTAAAAATGGAGAATCAATATGGCTAACAAAGAACAAAAAGGCAATGCGAACAATAAAAAAGTCGCAAAACTCTCTCTCAAAGAAAAGCGTTTAAAGAAGCAAGAGAAAAAGAAGCACTAGTCAGCAGCCAAAAACGGCTGCAGCGCCTGAAAGGCGACTTCGCTCCAGGCTTCTTCGTGTTCGGTCTGCTCTGTTATGTCGAGCATGATGTGCCCGATAAAAACGCCCTGAATCCAATATGACAGTGCGGTCAAGTCGGTGTCTGGCTTGACCCAGCCACGGTCTTTGGCGATCTGAAAACTGCCGGCAAGATATTGGGTCACTTCGATTTGTGCATTTTTTAAAACTTGCGCGAGAGTTTCATCATTAAACGACATCGCGATCGCTCGCACTCGCTTTTTTCTAAAGTCGAGGTTTGACTCGAGTCTTGTAATTTTCATTACGCCTGCAACTAATTCGACAAACTTCTGCTTGGTTTTGCATTCTTCGATTAGTCGGCGGAATGTTTCGCCTTCTCGTTTCAGATATTTCATGAATTGTTGCGCTTCAGCGGCTGCCAGCAAACCATTTTTGCTTCCAAAATGGTGGTAGAGCGAGCCTTTTGAAATCTTTGACTTGCGCAACAAAGAATCAATATCGATTTTTGCCAAACCGACGCGGTCTAATTCGTTGATCGTTACCTCGAGCAATTTTTCGATGGTCGCCCGACCTTTTCGGCTTGTTTCGCGCTCAATTGGTTTGGTCATATTGAGCTTGGGTACACCTTCAGTCAAACCTTCGGACTACTAAAACCCTTTAAAAATTCGGTCTAATAAACTAGACTTTTATTCTAGTCTGCGTTAGGTTTGACTCTAAGAAGTAAGAGACATTCAACCGATCAAATCAAAGGGGAACAATGAAAAGTCATATCTCAAAAGCGAAACTCGCGGCTCTGGCCGTTGGTATCGCAATAGTGATGTCGTCATGCGGCATCCAAAATCAGGCAGGCGACTCATCGTCTGCGCCCGCAGCAGGCAAAACCAAGAACGCGGCTTTAACTAGTGAGTGGTGCCAAAACGTTGGAGCCGGCATCCCGATCAATCTAGATGAGCGAATCGACGGGGGCTACACCCGTCGGCAGTGGGCTGACCGCTGGGAAAACCCAAGAACTCGTGCTCGATACCGATGGGTAGATGGTAAGACACGAATTACTGATGTCTATGGGCCCGACATCGTTAAGTGCAGCTCAATAACGGTTCTGTCAGCCGCTGGGGCCGCTGGGGCGACTAGTGCAGAAGAGTTGCCACAAGCGTTTGTTGAAAACTCGACGGCTAACCAATGCATAAGCGTTGAGGACCGCAAGAAGACGCTTCGTGAATACGACGAACAGATCATGGCTCACTCGCTTGACGCAGATAAGACAATTTACGAGCAAATGAAAACCTCCCGCTGGGTGACTACAGTGCAACGCCCTTGTAATGAGCCAGCAGGTGACAACTCGTTTTCTAAGTTGGCGTGTGTAAGTGTCTCTCACAAGGCAACTGAAATTGCGTTTTATAACGAGCAATATGAACTGCACAAAGATGAGGCCGGTACGCCATATCTTGACTTGATCATTATCGGTAAAGAAAAGGCAAACGCTTTAATTACTTGTTAACCATCGGACTGAAGTTCAAGGGGTGGCCGGTCAGGTGACTTGCCACCCCTTGAATTTCTTCGAAATTGAGTAGCATTGTGAAACTCATTCGGCGAATTAATGCTGTAATTTCATTATTTGCGCTCGCTAGTTCTGCTTGCAGTGGTGGCAGTGCTGCGAAAGTTGAATTAATTCCTGTTGCAACTGAGTTGCGCCCGACGCCAAATGGCTATGCCTTCGCGAACTTCCCCGCGAGTGCGTCTCCTGAAGAATTTGTCGCTGATGACTTAGTCAAAATGTTTGGCCCCGAAGCCTGCGCGGGCGGTGTCACAACACCTTGCGACCCGATCGCCGAGGCAGCCGCGTGGGCGCGAATGGTCAATCAGGCACGCTCGTCAGGACACTGTGAGGGCATTGTCGTCGAGGCTTCGCAGCGTTTCGATTTAAGTCTGCTTCCACCGACAATTGAGTTAGTCAACGAGGGCGAGGTAACCCACGAAATCATTCGCACTTTTGCGACGCAGTTCTTGCCCGAGGTGCAAGAAGAAACTATCGACTGGGGCAAGCAATCGCTTAAAAAAATAATCGGCGAACTTGTTGAGTCTTTTAAAACAGGCAAAGCAAAATATTCGATGGGTTTGTATACCGATCAAGGTGGGCACGCGGTGTTGCCTTACGCGATTGAGTTTCCAACGGCCGACACAGCCCGAATTCAGCTATATGACTCGAATTGGCCGGGCAAAAATCGGTTTGTCGATGTTGACCTAAAAGCAGAGCAGTGGACTTTTTCTTTCTCCGGGCCAGATCCCGAAAACGACCCCAACGCCTGGACTGGCGGCAAGGGTTATATGGACCTCACCTCGCTCGATACACGTGGCAACTCGACCTGCCCGTTTTGTGCGAGCAAGTCAAAAGTTAAGAATTCATTAATCGTCATTTCGTCGGTTGATACAAATTGGTCGGTGTCGAACGAGAATGGCTCATATTCGCCAAGTCGAAACCAATCGGTAGAGGGTATTACCGCTCGACCGATTCGTGGTTCGGTTGCGCCGGCTAATTATCGAGCCCTTGAGTATTTAGTAGTTGTAGAAGGCAATTCTCTCGAACTTGATTTACCAAATACAACGAGTGCATTTGTCACTCAAGATAATGCAGTGTTGCAAATCGCGGCAGCATCGAAAAAAGATCGAAAGATCACGATCACTGAGGGTTCGATTGCTGTTGATGACCCGACAGTAAACATCAAGGTGGCAAGTGGCGACTTGGTTGCTGAGGCTTCGGGTAATAACACCGTCGTCAATATTTCTGAAACTCAACTTGATGTCTCAGTTGAGTCAAGCACGGGTCAAAAAATTGAAGTGGTTGTTAATCAAGAAACGCCCGCTGTTTCAGTACGTGCAGTTGATGGTGGCATATCGAATGCATCCACGAATTTCGTCGTCACCACCCAAACTAGTGACAATCAGGTACAAGTTCGGGAGGTCGCCAGAGACGGTAGTGAAAAGACAACGACCAAAGCAGCAAGCGAGCAGATTGATTTGAATTCAACGAAAATCGAACTTCCACAAGAACTCAAACCAACCGACGTAAAGCCTGGTTTGCCGCCGATCGAAGATCGCGATCTAAAAAATCCCGAATATAAAGCCGACGCCGCATTTGTGCCGACACAAGGTCTTTTGGTGACCAAGCTTGCCGAGACCGTGGTTTTGTCAGAGCCCAAGGCTATTGACGTAAAGAATGCCGGACCTGAAACGCTTGCAAGTTTTGGGCCGACAAGCCTGCCTTCGACGACAACTTCGACGACCCAACCTCCAACAACTTCGACGACCCAACCTCCAACAACTACGACGACAACTACTTTGCCACCAACTACGACAACCCTTAAACCAGTTGTAGTTAAATCGACTACGACAACAACAACGACTACGACCACCACGTTGCCGCCGACTACCACAACTTCGTCAACCACAACTACAAGTAGTTCGACAACTACAACCACAAGTTCGACAACTACAACAACATCTAGTACGACTACGACGACTGCACCACCACCCGAAACAACAACCACAACGACGACATCTACAACTACGACGACAAGCTCAACTACGACTACGACAGTTGCTGCAACTGCTCCATCGGCGCCAACCTCGGTGACTGGCACGTCGGGCGCGACTCAAGTCTCGCTGTCATGGACTGCACCAGCCTCAAACGGTGGGGCAGCGATAACTGATTATGTGGTTCAGTATTCAACATCTAGCTCGGGTGGCTTTTCGACGTTTGCTGACGGCACTTCAACTTCGACGTCGGCGATTGTTACCGGCCTAACCAACAACACCGTCTATTACTTCAAAGTTGCGGCGGTCAACTCGGCTGGCACAAGTTCGTATTCGACAGTTTCATCGGGTGTGCGACCTGCTTCTTTGCCACCAGTGATCTCATCTGTCACCGTCGGCAATGGCTCACTGACTTTTACATGGAATGCGATCACTCATGGTGGCGACAATTACCGAATCTATTGGGGCACCGATTCGACTTTCGCAACGGGCTACACGTATACGGGAACAACGCTCACTACATACACCGTTTCAAGTCTGACTAACGGCACCACATATTATTTTCGTGTTGCGGGATGGAATAACTCAGTTGATCCCCAAGTAGCAACAACCGACTGGAGTGCAAACGCATCGGGCGTGCCACTTGGTACACGCACGCTGACAATTGATGCTGGCTCTTATACATCGTCGTATCGAATGGCGGTATCGCCGCCCACAATCACCAGCACAGCCTCGGCTGGTACAGGTACTAAAACATATTCAAGCTCAACAACCAGCGTTTGCACAATTAATTCGTCAACTGGGGTTGTAGCTTTCGTATCTGTCGGCACTTGCACGATTGGTGCATCTATTGCCGCCGACTCGAGTTACAACTCTGCGACAGCAAGCACCGTGAGTTTCAGCGTCGTTTACGCAGTTGGTGACACCGGCCCAGCAGGAGGCAAAATCTTCATCATTCCGTCGACCGCCGGCAACTCGACAGGCAAATATTTCGAAGCCGCAATCAGCACCTGGAGCAGTGGTACTGACGGCAACAATCGCTGGTGCAACCTTACTTCGACAGCAATTGGCACTAATGCTCAAGGCACTGCAATTGGCACAGGGCAGTCGAACACAAATGCAATCGTCGCAGTTTGTTCGTCGGGCGCGGCAAAAGACGCCGACACATATTCTGTTACATACTCCGGAGCTAGTTACAGCGACTGGTTCCTTCCATCGGAGAATGAACTCAAAGAGATGCGTACTCAACGTACGTATCTTTCGTTTACAACACTCAATCAGTGTTGTCCTTCTTCTGGGATCGTCACTACCGATTCATATTGGTCGTCAACTGAAATTGACTCGGGTCGTGGTACGCCAGCCAGTCAGGCATACCCAGTGAATATCGGTACGGGTGGCTCTGATAACTGGTCAAAGATTTATGGTTTCAACGTGCGGCCGGTGCGCATGTTCTCGCCAACTTCTTAAGCGTTCCTATTCGTTGCCTTGGCAACGTGAAAGTTTGGCGTTGTCGGCAGCGACCAAGCCGAGTGCATCAAAAAACTTGATCGCAGTGCAAAACTCGCCATGCAAATTAGCCACGGTCATCGCGTGCACTAATTCAGGGTCGCGATCGATGCCGTCGGGGCCGACGCGGTTTGAAGTCGAACAGCAGTCTTCAACTAAATAAGTGTCAAAGCCGAGGTTGCCAGCCATGCGGGTAGTCGTTTCGACGCAAAAGTTGGTAAAGAAACCGACTATCACCAGACGCGAGATGTTTGCACGCCGTAGTTGAATCTCAAGATCTGTGCCAATGAAACCAGAATTGACATCTTTCTCGACGACTATTTCGCCAACAACTGGTTCAAACCCAGGTTTCTGAGCACCAGTCGGTAGCGAAAACTTCAAAGGCGAGGCTGCTTCGCGTGAGTCGTGACGCGTAAATGCAACCTGAAGTTTCGCTGCCCGCCAAGCAGTCAGCAACTGCAGCATTTTGTTCTCTGCGTCGGGGTTGTTTCGCCGACCTGTTGGTCCACCCCAATGGGTCAAAACATCGACACCAACTTGAACATCGATCAGCAACAGTGCTGTTTCGCGCTTAAATTGCTTGATCACAATGGAGATCTTAAGGCATACCTATGGTCGCAACGCATGCCTGATACTGTCGGCGCAATGGCATTTGCCAGAAAAACCCCTTAAAAGTTACATAGGAGAAACCATGTTAAGAAAACTAAAGGCCCTTGGGTTTAGTGCGAATCTTTCGTACGCGCTTGGCTTCGTATCAGTAATTGGCAGCATCGTCGTCTGGTTCACCCAAGGTGGAACAGATGCAGGTGAGGCTGGTGCAGCAGGCGAGCGCTTTGGCATTTTCGTAGGTCTCTGGGCGCCAACATTCATGGCGATCGGCAACGGCATCGACAATTTGTCGGAGCAAATAATTAATTCGTTTAAACGAATTGAAAGTTAGGCAGTTTTAGAGTCGGGTGACACTTGCGATGAAAACCGCAAGTGTCACCGCGATGACTACGACTGGTGCAATTAGTTTTTGAAGTTGCATACTGTCAGTTAATCAGAGTTTGAGTTATCTATCTTGGTTTTGTGTTAGCCGAGTTGGGCTTTGATTAGGTCGCGAATTTCGGGAGGCATGAAATTGTTTTCTTGCGTTGTCTCAGCCTCGACAAGATCGACAAGTTTGTTGGCAACATCAATCGGGTCTAGTTGATTGGTAGTTACCATGGTGCCGATCGCGCGCAGCAAATCGGTTGCCGGAGCACTTATTGCGCCCGCACCAAACCACTCCCACATTGAAGCGGCCATTCGATCGTTGAAGCCCGTGTTGTAAGGCCCGGGGTTGATCAGCGTCACATCGATGCCCGCGGGTGCGAGTTCGGCACGCATTGCCTTGCCCATAGCTTCGAGTGCATGTTTGGTCATTGCATACGGACCAAATGACGGTCCAGGCAAGACTCCCGCAATTGACGAAACGATAATCACGCGACCCGAGCCTTTTGCCGCCATTTTCGGTAGCAGCGCTTGTGTAATCGCAAGAGTGCCAAAGACATTAACTTCGAACAAGTGCCGTACTCGTGCGATAGGCACATCTGCCATCGGGCCAGTTTGACCTGCACCGGCGTTATTGATCAACACATCAACATCAAATTTGCTGGCAGCGGCGACATCGCTACCCGAAGTGATGTCAAGTTTCTCGACAGTCAACTGCGGTGCCTCGGCGCGCAAAGCGTCGGCCTGTGATTGCGTTTCTGTGGTCGCGATTACTTTATGTCCGCGGGCAGCAAGTGCAATAGCAGTCGCTTTGCCAAAACCCGAACCCGCGCCAGTGATTAAAACTGTCTCGCCCATTTGAACCCCAATGTTTTTGCTTCAGGCGAGACTAGTTCGACTAGCCCGAAGTGATTTTAAATTCGATTTTGTCGCCGTTGACGCGTGTCTCGTAAACCTTTGCAGCCACACGCACCGGCGATGCAACAGGTTCGCCTGTTAGAACGTTGAAACGCCCGTTATGTTTTGGGCACTCGATTGTTTCGCCATCAACAAAGCCATCGGCGAGGTGTGCCTTGCCGTGAGTACACAAACCGTCAATGACGCTGCAACGGCCGTCGTTGAGTTTGACTACGGCAAAAGTTGCGTCCGTCGCGTCAAACCGCACAACATCGTTGGCTGCAACCGAGGCAAATTCACAAGCGATGGTCCATTCTTCGCTCACGGCAGCAGCTAGTTGGCAGTTGCAGGTAGTTGACGCTGGATATAAAAGTTTTCGTCTTTTGCCTGGCGACGCAAAGCATAAACAACCTCGCGAAGGGCCGAGAACGTGCTCTTATAAGGTGGCGCCAATTGATCTTTGACCGCTTCATGAAGATTTTTGAGTTGATGGAATGGCACTGACGGGAAAATATGGTGTTCGACGTGATAGTTCATGTTCCAATAAATCCAACGATTCAGCGGTCCCATATAAATGGTGCGGGTATTCAGTCGATGATCTGTCGTGTTCTCGGCGAGGCCTGCGTGTTGAGTGACTCCGAGAGTTACTACAAACCAGTGACCGTAAATGCTTGGCAACCCAATGAACATCATTGGCTCAAAACTGCCGATTTGCCAACTGAAGATTGCCGTTGCAATCAATATCGAGAGATAGACGCGCGATGCCCAAATTGAAATGCGATATGTCTCAGGTGGTTGAAAGTCTTTTTGATTGTTGGTTATCTTGCCAAAAGCATTTTGAATCCATTGCTTCAATTCGGTTGGAAACGCGCCGAAACTAAATAGTTCGAGAATATATTTATAGAACGGCACGTTTCGTTTGAAGGCAATTTCGGCGTCGCGACCAACGATGATCGTGTCTGAATGATGGCGGGCGTGACTCCACCGCCAAGTTTCTGGTTCGCGAAACACCATGAATGAAGCGATGTAGTAGACGACGTCATTCATCCACTTTGTGCGAAATGCCGTTCGATGACCGGTTTCATGCCATCTCGAGTCACTCATTGAGCCATAAAGTACGCCATAAACAGCGAATGCCGGTATTGCCCACCACGAGCCCCAACTGAGATGGGCGAGATATCCAAAAACTGCGAGGGCGGCGAACCAACTTGCGACGTGCAATGCAGCCAGACCATTGCTGCGTGCCATGAACTTTTTCATCAACTCGCGATCAACTTTTGGTTTATACCAATCAGCATCAACTAGGCCGTTAGCTTCGGCGACTTTT
>RFMT01000397.1 GCA_009927565.1 Acidimicrobiia bacterium | reverse complement strand
CGAACTAGTGACGCTGGCTTAAAAATTATTTGAGCGCGCGAATGTAAACAATGATGCTGGCGATCTCTTCGTCGGTCAACTTATTGGCGGGCATGATGCCCGAGGCTCCACGACGCTTTTTGGCACCCGGGTCTTTAATCGACTCATATAGATATGTATCGTCAGCAGTCACGACGGTGCCGTCGCTAAGAGTGACTTGAGAATCGGCCAGGCCAATCCACTTTGGTCCGACGCGACCATTGCCGTCTTCTCCATGGCAACTCGCACATCCAGCAGAAATTGAAATCTCACGACCTGCGGCCGCCTCGGGCGACAGGTCTGCCGGTGCGCTAGACGAACTCGACGAGCAGGCGCCGAGAGTCAGCAGTGCCATCACGGTTGCGAGGCCCGAAAACTTAAACAAATGTTTCGATTGCATGTTCAAAGATTACCAGTGACGACAGTTAGAGTGCGCCTTCGTGGTAAACAAACTATGGTGACAAAACTCCCACAGCATCCATCCTCGGGCAACGAGTCCGACGGCTATTGGATGCATTATCACGACCAAGACAGTGAAAAACTCGCCGAGGCAGTGGTCGAATATGCGCTCGAGCGTATTCGCCTCGATCCACCGCCCCTAGATGGTCCGAAGACGTTTAGCCAACTTCAGGCTTTAGTCGGCAACACAATCACGCCTGAAGGTCTCGGAGGTCTCAAAGCACTTGAGATTTTTACTAAGCACCTTTCACATGCGTGCATCAGCGTCGACCATCCATCATTCTTATCGTTTGTGCCTGGCGCGCCGACTGAGAGCGCTGTCTTGTTCGATCTCGTTCTCAGCGCATCGAACATTTATGCAGGCTCATGGCTTGAAAGTTCTGGTGCGGTTTATGCCGAAAATCAAGCCTTGCAATGGGTGGCGAGTTTGGCGAATTTTCCGCCAACAAGCGCAGGTGTTTTTGTGAGCGGGGGTACTGCGGGCAATCTCTCAGCGCTCATCGCCGCACGTTGGCGTTGGCGGCAAAACGGCAAAGGTTCATACGACCGGGTGCGTCCGATAATTGTCACTTCATCGGGCGCACATTCTTCGGTGGGTCTCGCAGCAAATGCAATGGATGCAGACATCGTCAAAGTTAAAGCCGACGCACAAGGCCGTATGTCGGGTGTGAACTTGCGTCAAGCAATCGCCGACCTAGACCCACAAGACCAAAATCGTATTTGTGCAATCGTCGCAACTTCGGGCACGACGAACCTTGGTGTAATCGATGATCTTGTTGCTGCAGGCGAGAAGGCTCGCGAACTAGGCACTTGGTTTCATATTGACGGTGCTTATGGGGCAGCCGCACTTTGTGCACCGAGTGTGAAACACCTATTTGTTGGCATTGAATTGGCCGACAGTTTTATCGTTGATCCACACAAGTGGCTATTCGGCCCATTTGATTGCTGTGCATTGATCTACCGCGATCCAGATACCGCCCGTCGTGCGCATACACAACGCGCCGAATATTTAGAGGTGTTGCAACAGCAAGATCTCGGCGACGCGTTGGCAAACCCTTCTGATATGGCCCATCATCTTTCGCGTCGCGCCCGAGGTTTGCCATTTTGGTTCAGCGTCGCAACGCATGGCACCGAGGCCTATGAAGAAGCTATGGAAATTACTCTGCAGGTTACGCGCGAAGCGACGCAGTTAATTAAGAATGCACCATTTCTCGAGCTGTTGCTTGAGCCAGAGTTGTCGATCATTGTTTTCAAACGAAACGGCTGGACACCCGATCAATATCAAGCATGGAGCGACAAAATGCTCAACGAGGGGCGAGCATTTGTTGTGCCAACAACTCTCAACGGCGAAACAATTTTGCGCTTCTGCATCATCAACCCGCGCACGACTATCGAAGAAGTTGCCGAAATCATCAACTCGCTAGAGTAGGTCTGTGCTCAAGTCGGTTCGATCGGTTGTACAACTTCGCAAGTTCGAATTTAACGGCGACAAACGCAGGCTTGCGGCTTGTGGTGACCTAAAAGATTTGCGCAAACTTGCCAAACGCAATTTGCCCGGAGGTGTTTTCGACTACTTCGACGGCGCAGCCGAGGATGAATGGTCGCTTGCTAACAACAGTTCGGCATATTCAAAGTTCGGACTCGTGCCAAAAGTTTTGCGAGATGTTTCGCGGATTGATACGGCCACAACAATCATGGGTCAGCCAGTGCCGTTTCCGATTGCGCTTTCGCCGACAGGTTTCACTCGCATTGCTCATCCGCAGGGTGAACTCGCAGTTGCCCGAGTTGCCGGCAAAAACTCGCTGCCGTTCACATTGTCGACGCTCGGCACTCGCAGCATCGAAGAAGTCGCCAGCGTGGCAACTGGCCCATTGTGGTATCAACTTTATGTTTGGCGCGATCGCGGTTTGTCGCGCGAGCTGGTTCAGCGGGCAAAGGCTGCCGGATACAAAGCGATCATGGTCACCGTCGATACGGCGGTCTTCGGTCGGCGCGAGCGCGATGTACGTCGCGGCTTCACGCTTCCACCAAAAATTGGTCTTGAAACTTTTATCGATGGCATTCGACACCCACGATGGACATTTAAATTCGTGACAAACGAACCAATCACGTTCTCAGCAGTTGCCGGTCGGTCAGATGTTGACGGCTCAAAAGCGATCACGTTGTCTGATTACGTCAATTCGCAATTTGATCCGACTTTGAGTTGGCATGACCTTGACTGGATTCGCCAAGAGTCAGGGCTGCCGATCATGCTCAAAGGCATTCAGTGCGTGGCTGATGCCAAACAAGCCGCATCAATGGGCGTTGATGCAATCGCGCTTTCAAATCATGGCGGCCGTCAACTTGACGGTTCTCCCGCGCCAATCGAACTTTTGCCAAGTGTCATTGATGCTGTCGGTGACTCGATTGAAGTTCTCGTCGACGGCGGTGTTCGCCGCGGTTCAGATGTGGTTAAAGCATGTGCACTCGGCGCACGCGCCGTGATGTTTGGGCGACCGTATTTGTATGGTCTAGGTGCGGCAGGCGAGTTGGGTGTGCAGTGGGCGCTTGATCACATCACCAGCGGTGTTTCGCGCACAATGGCTTTGATCGGCGAAACTTCGATTACGAAACTTTCACGCGACTCAATTTTTGAGCGCTAACCGCGCCAATGCGACAGGCGTCTTAGAGATGCCAATTATTTTTTAGCAGCAGGCGCTTTTTTAGCAACCGTCTTCTTGCGAGCGCCATAGCGCTTGTTGAAACGATCAACACGACCAGCCGAGTCAATGATCTTCATCTGGCCCGTAAAGAACGGGTGGCTGGCATTGGAAATTTCAAGTTGCACGAGTGGGTATGTGTTGCCGTCTTCCCAAACAACTGTTTTTGCGGGGTCGGTCTTCAGCGTCGAACGAGTCAAAAAGCGATAGTCGGCAGAACTGTCCTCGAATACGACGAACTGGTAATCGGGGTGAATCTCAGGTTTCATGGCTTCAAAGTGTATCGGGCTAAAAGTGCCCTCTATACTGTTTCAATGCCAAATCGCTGTGATGTCCTCTCAAAGGCCCCGAGCAAGGGTCATACAATCTCGCACTCGCACATTCGCACCAAGCGTTGGTGGCGTGTTAATTCGCACAAGCGTCGATTCTGGTTGCCCTCCGAGCGTCGTTGGGTCACTCTCAATGTCAGCACAAAGGGTGTTCGCACGATCGACAAACGGGGCATCGAATCAGTCGTCGCCGAAATGCGTCGCGCCGGAAAGAAAGTCTGAGAACTCGCCATGGCAGCCAAGAGCAAAGATAAGCGCCCAATCATCAAGTTGCGCAGCACAGCCGATACTGGTTTCACGTACGTAACTCGCAAGAACAAAGTCAATTCACGTGAGCGTCTCGAACTCAAGAAGTACGACCCTGTCGTGCGCAAGCACGTCATCTTCAAAGAAGAGCGCTAAAACTAATTAGTTTGCGCGAGGGCCGTAGCCAAGTCGCGCTGAATGTCTGCGCAGGCTTCGAGCCCGACTGACAAACGCAGAAGCGACTCTGTCAAACCTGTTTTTGCTTTCGTATCAGCATCGACACTGTTGTGTGTGCTTGACGCTGAGTGCGAGATCAATGTTTCTGTGCCACCAAGCGTTACTGCAGGGCGGATCAACTTGAGCGCGCCGAGCAATTTTGCCGCCGCAGGTTTGCCGCCGGCGATTTCAAACGAAAGTACCGAGCCAAAATAGTTCATCTGTTTTTTTGCTAGCGCGTGTTGTGCATGCGACT
The DNA here is from genome assembly GCA_009927565.1 of Acidimicrobiia bacterium. Lineage (GTDB taxonomy): Bacteria > Actinomycetota > Acidimicrobiia > Acidimicrobiales > Ilumatobacteraceae > BACL27. The sequence goes on along the minus strand of RFMT01000397.1, from coordinate 4,456 downwards.
TCAAACCTGGGTAGTGCACTGCCGTCACATTTTTTTGTTCGCTCAGCCACTCGGCCAGTGTTCGAGCAGACTCGCATTGACGGGCGAGTCGGGCATCAAGTGTGCGAACACCACGCAATGCGTTCATCGCGTCGAATGGCGACGCAGTTGCGCCGTGCAAAATCGAATAGCCCCAAATTTCGCCAATTAAGTCGGCATCGCCTGCGATAACGCCGATAGTGGCATCATTGTGACCAGCAATACCTTTAGTTGCAGAGTGCAAAACGATCGAAACGCCATGATCGTGTGGTCGTTGCCCAAGTGGTGTGGCGAGAGTTGAATCGACAACGGTAATTGGTCCTTTGATCGCGCCTAGTGCAGCCAGGTCTACCAAATCAAGATGTGGATTACTCGGTGATTCGGCCATCACCAACATCGTTTTACCTGGTCGCACAGCCGAGCCAAATTCTTGTGCGCTACGACCGTCGACAAAAGTGACGTCGATGCCAAGCCGAACACATGGCCCGTTCAAAAATGCGAGCGTGCCCGCATAACAGTTGCGTTGCGCCACAATGTGATCGCCCTTAGAGCAGAGCGCAAGCACGACGCTTGAAACTGCACCCATGCCCGAGGCAAATGCGAGAGCGGCTTGGGTGTTTTCGAGTTCTGCGATCGCTTGTTCGAACGCTTCAACTGTTGGGTTGGCATATCGCGAATAGAACTTTGTCTCGTGAATCGCTGTGGCTTGACGGTGGCTCTCTTCGAGACCAGAACTTGACCACGTTGTCGCGGGTGTTAGTGACGGTGCCAACGACCCAGAGTCATCACGTCCGGCCGTGATCGCAGTTGTCGCTGGCTGGTTTTTATCGCTTGGTGCCACAAATAAAGGCTAACAACAGACTTTCAACGGCAGGTTGCGACGATGCGAGTCGTTTAAACTCTAACAATGAGCAAAAACAAGGTATTCGCTGTCGCATTGTCACTTGGTCTCGCTGTTGCAACTCTTGCAGGCTCGCCGATCTCGGTAAACGCAGAAGGTGGGCCAAGCCCGTTGTCAGGTCTGCCAGGTGGTGAGGGCAAGCCAGTTGTCATGGTCAAATATGGCAATTCGCGTCCTGATCGTCCGCACTACAACTTGAATCAGGCTGACCTTATTTATGTCGAAGAAGTCGAGTGGGGCCTCACACGAATTGCGGCGATGTTCAACACCAAATTTCCAAGCGTTGTCGGGCCAACCCGTAGTGCGCGAATTTCAGACCTTGAACTTCTCGAGCAGTTCACGAATCCGGGTCTTGCATATAGCGGGGCAAATGATGTGTTGCTAAAAGCCATCCGCAAATCGCAATCGATTTCGCTTTCGCCGAGTGATCGATCGACTTTTTATTATCGCAACCTGTCTAAGTCGGCACCGCATAACCAGTTGTTGCGCCTTGCCGCGATGATGGAGAAAGAAACAAAAGTCGGTGCAATCAAAGACGTTGGTTTGGCTTTTAATGCGACCCCGGCAACAGGTGGCACGAAGACGACTTATTTTCAGGCTGCTTGGTCGTCGGCTCGCGTGTCTGGCTCTTGGACTGGCAAGTCTTGGACTATCTCTTTCGATGGTTCGATTCATCGCGACGCCGTCAACAAAAGTTTCTTGACTCCAAAAACCGTTGTTTTGCAATATGTCGAGCGCAAAGAGACGAAGTATGGCGACAAGTTCGGTGGAAAGACGCCGCTGCTCAAATCAGTGGGGGCAGGTCGAGCAATTATTTTGCGTAACGGTCAGTCATTCGATGGCACGTGGTCGCGACCTACAAGCACTTCAGGCACGAACTTCTCGTTCGGTGGAGCGCAGTTTCCATTTGATGTAGGTCAAGTGATGATCGTGCTTGTTGATGGTGGTGCAAAGAAGAGTCCTGTAACCCTTAAATGAGGTCAGAGAAGTTTCAAGTGCGCAGATAGTGTGATCACGTCAATTTAATTTGGCGACGTGGCCGACTGGCTTAGGCACGGGCCTGCAAAGCCCTTTAACCGAGTTCGATTCTCGGCGTCGCCTCAACTGTGGCGTGAGCTCTTGATTGGGCGTAACACTTCATCTACGAAGCGCATGACTGGTTCGGCCGATGTGGGATGTCCGAAGTCCATCACGAAATGGCTGACCCCAAGATCACAAAGATGAACTAGGTCGTCCACAAATTGTGTTGACTCAGTGCTCGTATTTGGTAGTGGTCGCTCGACTGTAAGAGAAATTTCAATTGTTGATGGATCGCGCCCCGCGCGTTCTGCGGACGTCCACACGATGTCGCGCTTTTTTATCCACTTAGATTCGTCGCCTTGTAACGACGCGTTCCATACATCTGCCAGGCGACCAACGAGTGGTAAGCCAATTTGCTCGCCATACGCACCGATGCAGATTGGTGGCACGACGCTTGGCTTTGGTGGGGCAGCCGCCTTATCGATGCTGAAGTGCTTGCCGCTAAATGTCGGTAAGTCTTCTGTCCACATTTTTCGACAGATGTGTATCAGATCTTCGAGTTGTGCGAAACGAACCGCAGGGCGTGGAAACTCAAAGCCGTATGCGTGATATTCATCTTCGCGCCACCCGGCACCGATGCCAAGCATGAAGCGATTGCCGGACAAAACTTGAAGTGTCGCCGCCATCTTTGCCGTGAGTGCTGGGTTGCGATATCCCTGACCGAGAACATGGTGGCAGAGCAATACTCGCGGAAACTTCGCTGCGAGCCACGTGAGTGTTGTCCATGCTTCCATAAATGGGTCGGTTGGTGCGTCGAAGCCGTAGAAATGATCAGCCAGCCAAAGCGAGTCAAAATATTCAAGCGCTTTCGGCAAAATGTGTTGTTCTTGGTACATGACGATCGGCTGAAAGTTGCTCCAGCGGTTGCCAATAACTGGTGTTAGCCAACCGAATTTCGTTTCAAAAGGTTTGACCATGCATCAGTTCTAGCGCACGACTAGTGCATGCGACGCTTTAGATGACTAGGTCAAATTTGCGTAGAACTATGCTTTGGCAATAGACGATTCATCCTCACAAAGCCGCACGTTAGAGGGAAGCGAAAATTTTGAACGGGTCTTAAGTCTTCCGCAGGTTACCGCAAGTGGTGTGGCGATAATCATTGGTGCTGGCATTTACGTTTTGCTAGGTCCCGCTGCCGAGGATGCCGGCGCTCAAGTTTGGATGTCGTTTTTGTTCGCTTCGGCTTTGAGTGTGCTTACAGCTTTCAGTTATATGGAGTTGTCTTCGATGTTTCCGAAAGCAGGCTCTGAACAAGAGTTTGCTCGACACGCATTTCCGAGTTGGGTTTCGGCAACTGTTGGTTGGTCAATGGCGCTTGCGCTTGTTGTTGCAGCATCGACGGTCGCGCTTGGCTTTTCGCGATACCTCGCCGAATTCATCGAAGTTGATTCTCGCGTGAGCGCTATCGCTATCGCTCTTGTGACGTGTTTTGTTTCTTTTTTGGGTATGCAACGCGCTATTTGGTTAGTTTTGACGCTTGGGGCAATAGAAGTTGGCGGTTTAGTTTTAGTTTTTGTTGTTGGCGCTCCAGACATCGGTGATGTAGATCTCTTCTCGGGGTTTAATTTCGGTGGCGTTTTTGCATCCGCGTCGTTGGTGTTTTTCGCGTTCATCGGTTTTGACGAAGTGATTACGTTGTCTGAAGAGACTAAGAATCCGCGGCGAACCGTTCCGCTGGCGCTGTTGTTGTCGCTGGCAATTTCGACGCTTCTATATGTTGGTGTTGCGATTGTTGCAGTAAGCGTGCTCGGTGTTGATGGTTTGGTGAACTCAACTCGACCGCTTGCCGATGTCATGTCACTTAGAGTTGGTGCGAGTTCGGCAAAACTCATGGCCGCCATTGCGTTGGTCAGCACGTCTTCAACGGTGCTGTTGGCGAGTACTGGTGTGGCAATCGGGCTGATCTTGCTTGAAGACATCTCGTTGCTTGCCGGCGCAACCGATGTGTTGATTTACATTTTGTTCGTAATTGTGAATCTTGTTTTGATCATCTTGCGCAAACGAATGCCGAATCATCCGCGGCAGTTTGTGGTGCGAGGTTCGATTCGAGGCGTGCCGATCTTGCCTGTGTTGGGAATAATTGCGACACTTTCAATGGGCTTCAACGTCAAACGCGACGCGTCATTGCTCGCAATCTTCATCGTTGTCGTCGGCATCGCCATCGCCCTTTTGGGCTCACGAAAGTCGGTAACCTATAGGTATGAATAAAAAAACTGCTTCCTTGGCGCTGGTTGTTGGTCTCTTAGGACTGTTTGGCGCACCAGCATTGGCAGTTAATAAGGAAGGCGCTAAATGTACGGTGCCGGGCAAAGTCGTCAATGTTTCGGGTACACGACTTGTTTGTGCGATATTTCCGAAGGCAAAGAAATGGATCAACATCACGGCGCCAACGACAACCACAACAACTGTTGCGCCGACTACAACTGTTGCGACAACAACGACAACAACAACAATTCC